>NZ_JBQOJA010000005.1:0-158311 GCF_054971385.1 Marinococcus tarijensis
GAAGATATGTTTCAACGGCAGGGTTAACTTCAAGGCTGGAAAAGGACAGCCGTTTACACAAAATTATTGACGGTCCCAAAAGCATATAGAATAGCCGGGCTAAAAATATTTGTCGCCCGGCTGCTTTATGTTATTTAATATTGAAATTATTTTTGGAAGCTGACTGTACGAAAAAGTATTCCGGATAATAACCCTTATACCATTCCACGAATTTGCCGATGCCTTCATCAAGCGAGGTAACCGGCTTGAACCCGACAGCTTTCTGCAGGCTGTCAATGTTCGCATATGTGGCCTGCACGTCCCCCGGCTGCATCGGCAGGTATTCCTTCCGGGCTTCCATGCCCAGATGCTTTTCCAGGGTTTCGATGAATTCCATCAGAGCAACCGGCTGGTTGTTACCGATATTAAAGACCTGGTAAGGCGCATAGCTTGTCGATGGATCCGGATGTTCGGCATCCCAATCGCTGTCGCCGGTCGGAACAGCCGGAATCAGGCGCACAATGCCCTCCACGATATCGTCAATATATGTGAAGTCCCGCATCATGTCACCATTGTTGTACACCTGAATCGGCTCCCCGTTCACGATTTTGTTCGCAAACTTGAAATAAGCCATGTCCGGCCGTCCGAACGTTCCATATACAGTAAAGAATCGCAGGCCGGTCGTCGGCAGGTCATACAGATGGCTGTACGTGTGCGCAAGCAGTTCATTGGATTTTTTCGTTGCCGCGTACAGGCTGACCGGATGATTCACGCCGTCCTCCGGCGAGAATGGCATTTTTTTGTTGGCCCCGTACACTGAGCTCGAAGACGCATAAATTAAATGCTCCACCTGGTGGTGCCGGCACATTTCCAGAATGTTGGAGAAGCCGACAATGTTGGATTGAATATACTTATCCGGGCGCTCGAGGCTGTAGCGGACACCGGCCTGCGCGGCCAGGTTGATGACGGCCGTGATCGTATATGTATGGAAAATCTCCTGAAGAGCAGTAGCGTCGGCCAGATCCAATTCGTGAAAGTGAAATTCGTCGTGTTTTTCCAGCCGCTCCTGTCTGCTATACTTTAAGTTCACGTCATAGTAATCGTTATTGTTATCAACGCCGACGACTTCATAGTCTTCTTCCAATAAACGTTCCGCTGTATGCATGCCCACAAAGCCATTACTTCCTGTCACTAAAATCATGTTGCGTACCTCCGTTATCATTTAATATTTTTATTATGTTAATTATTGTCCGAATTAAGAAAACATATCTATCATATAACAAACGACTCCTTCTATGAAATGGACAAAGGAAAATTATGCCATAAATCATGAAGATAGCGCGATACTAGCAAGCGCTAAAAAATAATGATTTTGGAGTTCCCCCTAAAATATTGAAGTTGGCTGTTGAAATTATTGCCATATAAGAGGAAAATAGCTTTGTATTGAGTTTTTATTGCAGTTTTAAAATCTATGAAATATGTATTCGAATTACATAATTTAAGATTAAAGGTATAATAATCGAATGTATTACCAATAAAATCAAGACTGAAAATGAATTATGTTCATTAATTCTATAAATGAATCGTAAAAGTATAGATAGGGCTCACTTTAATTTACATAAAGGGGCGGAATGAACTAAAAGATTATTATTACTTAGAGGAAGGGATAGAGAAAACCATGGGGTTAAAGCAGAGACTGCTGGCTTTAGTATGTTTAGATTCAGCTATTGTTATTTTTTCTATATTTATTTGTAACTTTATTTTAGTAGCTGATGTAAGTTCTGTAGATCGTGTATTAATTACAAGTGCGATCGTTTTATTGATTGTCCATCATATTTGTGCTTATTATTTTAAATTATATAAAAAGGCATGGGAATACGCCAGTGCTAATGAAATAAAGTCTATCGTCTATGCTGTTACGATTTCTGTAACTGTTTCAGGATTAATGCAGATATTCATATTTCAAGAATTATATGCTCGTACGCTAATCATGACATGGATGGCTCACGTTATTTTGATTGGCGGCTCAAGAATGGCATGGCGTTTATATCGCGATACTTATATTTCAAACAACAAAGATGGGAAAAAAACACTAATCGTTGGGGCAGGTTCGGCAGGCACGATGGTGGCCAGGCAGTTAAAACAGGAAACCAACTCGGGGTTACTGCCCGTAGCCTTTTTAGATGATAACCCTTCAAAGCGAGGGTTAGAAATCATGGATCTTCCGGTTTATAGTGGAATAAAGGACGTTAAGAGAGCGGTAGAAAAATTTTCAATTGAACATATTATTATAGCTGTTCCTTCCTTAGAAGGTGAAGAGTTAAACCAAGTCGTTAACGTTTGCACTGAAACAAAAGTTAAAACTCAAACTCTGCCTCGTATGGAAGATATTATGCTTGGCAAAGTAGAAGTTACACAGTTTAAAGACGTAGATGTAGAGGATTTATTGGGGCGTGAACCTGTTAAGTTAGATGTGGAAGGTATAGCTGACTCCATTTCTAACAAACGAGTGCTGATAACAGGAGCAGGGGGATCGATTGGCTCAGAGATCTGCCGGCAAATTGCTCGTTTTTCCCCAGAAGATATCGTTTTACTCGGCCATGGTGAAAACAGTATATATTCCATCGAAATGGAACTTAGAAATAGTCTTCCAGAATTGAAAATTTCGACAGAAATTGCTGATATCCAAGATAAAAATAAGTTGTTTCAGGTTTTCAAAAACAGAAAGCCCCATGTGGTTTTTCATGCAGCAGCGCACAAACATGTGCCGCTTATGGAGCGTAATCCAGAAGAAGCAGTAAAAAACAATGTACTAGGTACGAAAAATGCAGCAGAAGCCGCGGAAGACACAGGAGTCAACACATTCGTGATGGTTTCTTCAGACAAAGCAGTTAACCCTACGAGCGTGATGGGGGCCACAAAACGTTTGGCTGAAATGGTTGTGCAACATATGGATTCAATTAGTAAAACAAAGTTTGTAGCCGTGCGCTTTGGGAATGTACTCGGAAGCCGAGGGAGCGTTATTCCATTATTTAAGAAGCAAATTCAAAACGGCGGTCCAGTAACAGTTACCGATCCTGAAATGGTCCGTTATTTCATGACCATTCCAGAGGCCTCAAGATTAGTTATTCAGGCCGGAGCTCTTGCAAAGGGTGGAGAAATCTTTGTACTTGATATGGGCGAACCAGTAAAAATCGTAGACCTTGCGAAAAACTTGATTAAACTTTCTGGTTATACGGTAGATGAAATCGGGATTAAATTCAGTGGCATCCGTCCAGGAGAAAAAATGTATGAAGAACTTCTTAGTAAAGAAGAAGTTTATGAAGAGCAAGTATACCCTAAAATTTATATAGGTAAATCTAGTGAAATAAATATCAATGAAATTATCAAATTCATCAAAAAATGTGAGAACATGGAAAAGGATGAAATAACGAAACTTGCGCTTTCAATCGCTAAAGGTGAAAGTAAAGAACAACATTATCTTTCAGGAATTAGCGAGCATGCTAGTTCTAATAACTAATAAATTGAAATTAAAGATAAATAAGGGAGACCAGAATGGAAAACTATTCGAAAATAAAAAGGATTATAGACTTAGATTTAACTTTAATAGCTGTAGTTATATTAACGCCTTTAATTTTATTATTAGCGTTATTTATTAAATGTGATTCTAAAGGCCCCATTCTATTCAAGCAAAAACGTATTGGCAAAGATAAATCGACTTTTTATATTCTAAAATTTAGAACAATGAAAATCGAAACTCCTAAAGATACTCCTACTCATAAGTTAGAAAAACCTGAAAAATATATTACAAATATGGGGACGTTTTTAAGAAAAACTAGTCTTGATGAGCTCCCACAATTATTTAATATCCTGAAAGGTGAGATGAGCATTGTAGGTCCTAGACCAGCTCTTTGGAACCAATACGATTTAATACAGGAAAGAGATAAATATAATGTTAACGAAATAAAGCCTGGTTTAACTGGTTGGGCTCAAGTGAATGGAAGAGATGAACTTCCTATTGGAATCAAAGCTGAATTAGATGGAGAGTATGCAGAAAAAAGCAGTTTAAGCTTCGATTTGAACATATTATGGAAAACATTTTTGAGCGTGTTGAAAAGTGAGGGAGTAAGAGAAGGCAGACTTAATCACGGGAGAGACAAAATTAGATGACAAAAATTTTAATAACCGGCAGTAACAGTTATATTGGGGAACATTTCAAAGGTTGGATTGAAAAAAAGAATGAACATTACCTAGTAGAAACTATTAGTTTAAGGAACGAAGATTGGAAAACTAAAGATTTATCAAAATACGATGTAGTTTTACATTTGGCTGGCATTGCCCACAATTCTTCATATTCTAAAAATAATGAACTTTATTACAAAATAAATCGAGATTTGACTGTTGATTTTGCTAAAAAAGCAAAAAATGATGGCGTGCAGCAATTTATTTTTATGAGTAGTATCATTGTGTATGGTAATGATTTTTCTTCTAATAAAATTATTTCTAGCGAAACTGAACCTAAACCTGATAATTCTTATGGTGATAGTAAATTAAAAGCAGAAAAAAGTCTTCAAACTCTAATTAACGAAAATTTTAAAGTTTGTATTATTCGTCCACCTATGGTTTATGGAAATTCATCAAAAGGCAATTATGAAAAACTAGTAAAATTAGCAAAAAAGCTGCCTTTATTTCCTGAAATAAGTAATCAACGTAGCATGCTTCATATTGATAATCTTTGTGAGTTTATTTATTTAATGGTTAAAAACAAAGAAACTGGTGTACACTTTCCTCAAAATAAAGATTATATAAAAACATCTGAAATGTTTAAAGCGATTAGGAAAGCTAACGCAAAGAAAACAATATTAACTAGAATTTTTAATCCTTTTATTAAGCTTTTAATTAAACGATTCTCAACTTTTCATAAATTGTTTGGTACTTTAATTTATGAAAAAGATTTAAGCTTTTATAGAGAAAATTATCAAGTGAAAGATTTTAATGAATCGATAAATACGAAAAAAGCAGAGGATAATTCGAAAAAAATATGCATGATTTCATCCTCTGGGGGACACTATGAGCAGTTAAAAATGTTGAGAGAGTTAACAAAAGAAAATGAATTATTTTGGGTTACTGAAAAGACAAAATATACTTCTGCAGCAGATTACTATTTATTACAAACAGGTAGTAAAGACAAACTGTTTATGTTGAAAATGTTTATAAATTTTATATATACGTTGAAAATTTGGATTAAAGAGAAGCCGGATTACATAATCACTACAGGAGCTATGATCGTGTTGCCAATGGCATTTTTGGCTAAACTATTTCGAAAAAAAATTATTTTTATAGAAACCTATGCAAGAGTCCACGAAGGGACACGGGTTGGGAAGTTGATGTACAAACACGCTGATTTATTTATAGTGCAATGGGAAGCACTGAAAAAAACGTATCCTAATGCTGTATATGGAGGTAGTATTTATTGATTTTCGTATGTGTGGGCTCTAGAGAATATCAATTTAATAGATTACTAAAAGAGTTGGACAGGTTAATAGATAATGAAGAGTTAAAAGAAGAAGTCTTTGCCCAAATAGGACAGTCTACTTACATTCCAGAAAATTATAAATTTGTGAGGTTTATGTCGAGCGATGATTTTAAATTAAATCAAGGACAAGCAGATTTAATTATATCTCACGGAGGTACGGGAGCTTTAATAGGGGCTTTAAAATTAAAAAAACAAGTAATAGCTGTGCCAAGGTTAGCTGTTTATGGGGAACATATAGATGATCATCAAACTGAGGTTGTAAACGTATTGGAAAATGAAGGATACTTAAAAAGTGTTAAACAAATAGAAAAATTAATTGAAAAAATTTATCAAATTAAAGCTCAACCTATAGAAAAGCAATACAGTAAAAATTCAACAATGTTAAATTTGATCAAAAATTTCATTTTAAAGAATAGTTGATTTAAAGTGCCTTATAAATCAATACGAAAAGAGGTGAAGAAATGTTTAACACTTTGAGAAGACGTTTAACAAAAAAAAATGTTATTAGGTTTTTTTTAATTGTCTCTATCATTAACGTTTTTACTTTTTCAGATTTAACATTACTATCTATATTTACGCAATTAATTTTTGTGACTGTAGTTTTTTTATATTTTTTTTCGAAGGGTAGTATTACTTTTTCAAGTTACTTAGTGTGGATGAGTGCGTTTATTGTATGGGGAACTTTTACTATCATTTTTTCCTACGATACTGAGGTAGCAATAAACGCTACAGTAAACTTAGCTTTAAAGTTTTTATTTTATATAGCAATACTGATGTTCATAGATAATGAAAGGGATTTCAATTTAGCACTAAAAACAATAGTGGTGGCTAGTATTCTATTGATTTTGCGTTTGGTAATGATGACGCCTGGTTATGAGTGGGGCACAGATCGGCTTGGTGAATCTATTGGTTTAAATCCAAATAGAATAGGAATCATTATAACTTATTCTAGTATTTGTGCTATGTTTTTGGCGAAAAAACTAGAACAAAAAAAATATTATATTTTTTTATTTCCTTTCTTATTAGTTGGATTATTGAGCGGGTCAAAGAAAGCCATATTTTCTACAATTATCGGTTTATCAGTAATGCTAATATTCTACACTAAAAAAGCAAGTTCAAAAATTATAGGAATGTTTTCAGCACTTATAGGTTCTATTGTTATATATTTTATAGTGATGAATAATACTTTACTGTACGATATAATAGGCCAAAGAATTCAAGCCTTTTTCTCATTATTTAATTCTACGAATGATGTGGACGCTTCAACTAATGCGAGATTAAGCATGGTAAAAGAAGCATGGTATTTATTCAAGGAAAGCCCTTTGACAGGATATGGGTTTAATAATTTTAAAGAAATTAGTTTCTATGGTACATATTCACATAATAATTATGTGGAATTATTAACTTCTGTGGGTATAATAGGGACTTTAATATATTATAGTTTTCCAATTGCTTTATTTATTCTTTCTATTGTTAAGATGTGGAAATATAAAAATGAAAACTACAGTATAATTATTGTATTTTTACTAATCATATTAGCAATGGATGTTGCTCTTGTTTCATACGATCATATAATAACTCAAATTATTTTAGTATTATGTGTTATCTATTTTAGAATTTTAAAGAACAAAGAAAAAATACTTTATTATAAAAAAATTAAGGAGAATTTTTGTGAATAAAAAAATTAATTTATATTACGCAGATATGGAAAACATGGGAGACTTATTAAACATATTATTGGTTAGAGATTTTTTTGGTTTTGAAGTGCAGCGAAAGACCGTATTGAATTGTGAAATGGCAGCAATAGGAAGCGGGTTAGGTAATTTCACTTGGTCAAAAAAACCAGGGATTAATATTCTCCAAAAAATATTTCAATTTAATTCTAAGGAAGTTAATATTTGGGGATCTGGCTTTATGTTTGATAACGTGCAAAACGGAGGAAAGGATAACAGCTTTTTCAGAAAAAACATTACTTTCAATGCAGTTAGAGGAGAATTAAGTAAAAAAAGAGTAGAGACCATAATTAATGAAAAACTTGATATCCCAACTGGAGACGGAGGTTTATTAGCTTCTTATTTGGTGGAAGAACCCGTGGAAAAACGTTTTTCGGTGGGTATAATCCCTCATTTTAGAGAACAAGATTTGCCAGGGTTTAACGAATTACTAAAAAAGTTTCCTGAAGCGAAAACCATTAATTTAAGAGATGAACCTATGAAAGTTATTAAAGAAATTGCTCAATGTGAAGTGATTATTTCGAGTAGTTTACACGGGTTAATCGTTGCTGACAGTTTTGGAATTCCTAATCAATACATAGTCGCTTCTAACGACAGATTAAGAGGCGATGGTTTTAAATTTAGAGATTACTATTCCGCATTCAATTTGGAAGTTTCTCCTATAAATATTAACGAAGATTATTCTTTAACCACTAAAGAAATTATAGACAATTATGAAGTTCCTAAAGAAGTAGTAGAAATTAAAAAAAGACAACTTATTGAAGCATTTCCTTATCAGATTAGCTAAATGAATTTTGTATTTTAAAGGAGTCGCCATATGAAAGATATTTTATTCTTAAGTAATAGATATCCCACCAAAGCTAATCCTACTCAACATGTGTTTGTTCAACAGTTAGTATGGTCATTAGCAGATAAAGGATTTAGATGCAGTGTTATTTCACCAAGGCCTTTAAGTTTAAAACAAAATAAAAATGAAAAATTCCCTTTGCACACAGTGGAAAAAACTCATAATAACTCGTCTATTAACTTGTATTTCCCAACATATGTTTCTTTTGGTCAAAAAAAACTTTTTGGGGTGAAGACAGCAAGAATAACTGCTAAAAATTTCAATTTTGCTGTTAATAAACAGATAGAAACCTTGGAGAATCGACCCGATATTGTTTATGGGCATTTTTTGTCTCCAGCAGGGGTCTCTGCTAGTCAGATAGGTTCCAAAATAAATATCCCTTCATTTGCTGCTTATGGAGAAAGCACTCCCTGGTCGATTTATAATTACGGTGAAACAAAAATGAAAAAAGAGCTAAAAAATTTATCAGGTATTATAGCCGTCTCTACAGAAAATAAAAATCAATTAATAAAAATGGGTATGGCTAGTTCTACAAAAATAAAGGTATTTCCAAACTCTATTCGGAGTGAACATTTCTATCCTAGAAACAAAAAAGAAGCCCGAAAGAAATTTGGTTTCAATGAAAAAGACTTCATAGTTGCTTTTGTAGGTCAATTTAATGAAAGGAAAGGCGTAATGCGTGTCGCTCAAGCTTTAGAAGATATAGAGGGGCTTTCAATTGCATATGCAGGGAAAGGCAACCTGGCTCCTCCTAAAAAAAGTGCGATATATTGTGATACCGTGACACCGGAAGATATGCCGGATTTTTTAAGTGCGGCTGATGTATTTGTACTTCCAACTCTTAACGAGGGGAGCTGTAATGCGATCATAGAAGCTCTTGCTTGTGGATTACCTGTAGTTTCTTCTGATCGTCCATTTAATTATGATTTTTTAGACAGTACTAATTCAATATTAATAAATCCTTTAAGTATTTCTGAAATAAAAGAATCAATACTATATCTTAAAAATAATTCAAATAGACGTGAGAAAATGACAAAAGCTAGCTTAAGTAAAGCAAAAGAACTGACCCTTGATAAAAGGGCGGAAAATATCATGAATTGGATACAGTATAGGAGTTATTAAGAAAATAAATATAGGTTTTTTTAAGAAAGGGAAATCAATTTGAGAAAAATATTATTTAGTGATCCACTTAAATTCATTAGGCCTATAGCAAGAAGAGGATGGTTAAAATGGATCCCCGATGTAACTTATTTAAAGTTAATGTATTATATAGCATTAGGAAGAAAATTAACTCTAAATAATCTCAATACTTATAATGGGAAACTACAATGGTTAAAGTTATATGATCGCAGACCAGAACAAAGTATTCATGTAGATAAATATCTAAACAGGAAGTATGTAACGGAAACTATAGGAGAAGAATATTTAGTTCCCTTATTTGGAGTGTATAATCGAGTAGAAGACATTAACTGGGAGGCTCTGCCCGAACAGTTTGTTTTAAAATGCACGCATGGGTGCGGGTCTAATATAATTTGTAAAAACAAAAAAGATCTAAATGTTAAAAAATCAAAAAAATTACTAAAAACATGGATGAAAAGAAATTGGTACTGGTTTGGAAGAGAATGGCCTTACAAGCACCTTGAACCTAAAATCATATGTGAACAATACCTTGCCGATAATATAACTGATTATAAATTTATGTGTTTTCATGGAGAACCTAAATTGGTTCAAGTCCACTCCAATAGAAACACAGAAAAACAATCTTTGGACTTCTATGATATTAATTGGTCTAAAACTGAAATAACAAGGGACAAAAAAAGTAGTGAATATGAATTATCGGCCCCTCGAAACCTTGAAACAATGCTTGAATTGGCTAAGGCGCTTTCGAAAAATGATGTACACGTTAGAATAGATTTGTATGAAGTTAATAACCATATTTATTTTGGAGAAAAGACGTTTTATTCTGCATCAGGTTTTAAACCCTTTGCAAAAAAAGAATATGATGAGTTGTTAGGAAACTGGTTAAAAATTACTTAATATTTTAAGGTTTTAGAGAAATCTACTAAAGGGGCAGAAGAATGGAACTTTTAATAGGGGGAGATTTAGCCCCAACAAAAACGAATGAATCTTTATTTATAAATGGCGATACACATTCATTATTAGGTGAAGAATTATGGTCACTTTGGAAGCAAGCTGATGACCGTATTTTTAATCTAGAAATACCACTGACTGATAAGCTTAACCCCATTAATAAAGTAGGACCAAATTTGCAGACTTCTACCTCAACAATAAAAGGGATAAAAAAATTAAATCCTAGTTTAATAACCTTGGCTAACAATCACATATTAGATCAAGGGGAAGAAGGATTAGCTTTTACTATAGAACAATTAACAATAAACGAAATACCGTTTTTAGGCGCAGGAAGCAATAGTATAGAAGCGCGCAAACCCTACATCATTAATAAAGAGGGTTTAAAAATAGGAGTTTATGCTTGCGCGGATGAAGAATTCTCCATTGTTTCAAACGGTTCAGCGGGCGCTAATCCTTTAAACTTATTAGAAAGTTTTGATCATATAAGGAGTCTAAAGGACCAATGTGATTATGTTATTGTCCTTTACCATGGCGGGAAAGAAAATTATCGTTATCCATCCCCAAACCTACAAAAAATTTGCAGAAAAATGAGCGATAAGGGGGCAGATGTAATAGTTTGTCAACATAGTCACTGTGTGGGCGCTATGGAAAACTATTGTGGATCAACTATTATTTATGGACAAGGGAATTTCATTTTTAATAAGTATAAAAATGAATTTTGGAATACTAGTCTCATTTTACGCTTAAACTTTTCTCAAGATATAAAGGTTGATTATATCCCAATAGTAAGAACAAATAGAGGGGTAGAGATAGCTCAAGGAAGTATTAAAAAGGAAATTTTATCGAATTTTTTTCGGCGCTCTGAGGAAATATTAATTGAAGGGTTTGTGGAAGAAAAATTTCTGGAGTTTGCTGAAGATAATGTAAATTCATATATTAAACGATTTGCTGGTATGGGCAAATGGTGGTCACGAATTGATAGAAAAATTTTGAAAGGCAAATTGGCAGAAAAAAAATACAGTCGCCATCAACTTTTAGTTTTGCAAAATTATCTCGAATGTGAAGCTCATAGAGAGCTAGCTGTAGAAGGTATCAAAAATAGAGTAAAAAATAAAAAGTAACTATCAATTCATATAATTTTATTAAATTTTAAAGGTTGAGGATGATATGAAAGAGCCCATTTTAAGTATTTGCTGTACAACTTATAATCAAGAAAAATACATCTCAGACGCTTTAAATAGTTTTGTGAATCAAAAAACAGATTTCCCTTACGAAATTCTTATTCATGACGATGCTTCTACAGATAGTACTCCAGAAATTATTAGGAGTTTTCAAATGAAGTACCCAGATATTGTTAAACCTATTTTTCAAACTGAGAATAAATATTCTAAGGGTATTAGGGTCAACTCCACATATAATTACCCAAGAGTTAGAGGTAAATATATGGCTTTATGTGAAGGAGATGACTATTGGACATCTGATGAAAAATTACAAATTCAAATAGAGGAAATGGAAAAAGATTCCACCGTTAGTTTATGTACTCACGCTTCAAAAAAAATTAATACAGAAAAAAAAATCGTTGGAAGAGTTAGACCAGCTAGACATACAACTTTTTTCAACACAGATGACGTGATATTGGGGGGAGGAGGAATGTTTGCTACTAGTTCAATGTTGTTTAGAACTAGATTAATCCGATCACTCCCTAATTTTTTTGTCCAAGCTCCTATTGGGGATTATCCATTGACAATACTTTTATCATTTTATGGGAAAGTGAAATATATTGATGATTTTATGTCTAACTATAGAGTCATGGCTGAAGGATCCTGGAGCAGTCGTACAAGATTAAATACAGGAAAAAAGCTAGAACACCATGAAAAAATAAATAAAATGTTAGAAGAGATTGATAAGTATTCAGATTATAAGCATCATAAAGCTATACGTAAGCATATATTTGATAATGAAATTAATCTTTTAATGAACATTGCTGATAAAGAAAATATTAAATCTAATAAGTTTAATCATGTTATTAATAATTTATCTAGAAATCAAAAAATAAAACTGTATGGAAAAGTCTACACTCCTTTTATTATTAATACTTTGAAGCGTGTAAAGTATCTACTAAAATAATTGATTCGTTACTACGTTTATTGTTTAATTTCATAGAATTTATTAACCAAAGAATCGGAGTAAATATATAATGCAAAAAGGTCAACTGAAAAACAAAACAATTTTCGGCCTTTTTTGGTCTTTTTTAGAAGTTATATCAAAAAACGGGATTCAATTGATAGTTCAAGTTATTTTGGCTCGCCTTTTGTTACCCGAGCATTTTGGTTTAATCGGTATGATAACAATATTTATAGCTATCTCCACTACATTTGTACAAAGTGGATTAGACCAAGCTTTAATTCGAGAGAATAATATAGGAAACAGAGACTATTCCACAGTCTTCTATTTTAATTTATCAGTTTCCGTAATATTGTATTCTTTAATTTATTTTTCTGCTCCAATAATTTCCAATTTTTTTGAGGAACCCCAATTGGCTGAAATTTTAAGAGTTATTATGATTGTAGTGATTATCAATTCTTTTTCGGTTATACAAAGAGTCATACTCACAAGAAAATTAGATTTTAAGACTCAAACCACTGTTAGTATAATTTCCGGCATAATCTCAGGTGCATTAGCTATAATTGCTGCCTTATATGGGGCTGGTGTATGGAGTCTAGTCATTCAGCAAGTAGCTATGCAATTTATTCTGGCAATTTTATTAATTGCAAGTAATAGATGGAAACCTTCACTGGTATTTGATGTAGACTTATTTAAAAAATACTTTAACTTTGGATACAAATTACTGTTGTCGAATCTAATAGATACTGTATATAAAAACATATACTTTGTTATCATTGGTAAACTCCATCCTGTAAATGAATTGGGCTATTTTACGAACGCTACAAAATTAAGAGACATTTCTTCAAAATCAGTAACTCAAGCAATTCAAAAAGTGACTTACCCAGTGTTAAGTAAAATGAGAAGTAATAATAACAGATTATCAAATAACTATAAACAATTACTTAAAATGACTTCTTTTTTCAATTTTCCGGTTATGATGGGTTTAGCAGCAACATCTGGAAAATTCATTCCGTTGTTATTAGGTGAACAGTGGACTCCTTCTGTGATATATTTTCAATTATTGTGTTTTGCTGGAATGTTATATCCTATTCATGCTATTAATTTAAATGTCCTAAAAGTTCAAAATAGATCAGATTTATTTTTATTTCTAGAAATTATAAAAAAAACAGTATTAACTTTGCTGATTGTAATAGCGGTAGTTTTAGATTTAGGCATTATTGGACTTATTTTTGCGGCTATTATTAATTCTTTTCTTAGTTTATTTATTAACACTCATTTTACTGCAAAAGAGATTAACTATTCTTTTTGGAATCAAGTCAAAGATATGGCACCTTCCTTTATATTGTCAATTCTCATGGCTATGTTTGTATACGGAATAGGAAACACTTTAAATCTACCCTACGGCATTGATTTATTGATTCAAATATTAGCGGGCTTTATTTTATATATAGGCGGAAGTATAGTATTAAGGAGTGAAGAATTGTCAATTGCTCTCAAACTTATCAATAATATGAAAAAATAACCTATTTCTTTCTTGGTTTAATTATTAAAAATTGAAAGGTGATTTTAAATGGCCATTCCCATAACTAAACCATCTATGCCTGATTATGAAGATTATATTGAAGAAATAAAAGATCTATGGGAATCACAATGGTTAACTAACAATGGCGTTAAACATCAAAAATTAGAATTAGAACTTTCTAGTTATTTAGATATAAAAGAATTAAGTTTATTTACGAATGGGCATCTAGCTTTAGAGTCTGCTTTGGAAGCACTTGAATTGGAGGGGGAAGTAATAACAACACCTTTTACTTTTTCTTCTACCACTAATGCGATTATTAGAAATGGTTTAAAGCCAGTTTACTGTGATATTAATTTTTCAGATTATACAATAGATACAAAGAAAATAGAAGAATTAATAACTGAACGTACAGTAGCTATTTTGCCTGTTCATGTTTATGGAAATATATGTGATGTAAAAGAAATCGATAAGATAGCTAAAAAACATGAGATTAAAGTTATATATGATGCTGCTCATGCATTTGGTGCTACAGTAGGTGGGAAAGGAATAGCAAATTTTGGCGATATCTCAATGTTTAGTTTTCACGCTACTAAAGTTTTTAATACCATAGAAGGTGGGGCAATAATAGCGAAGGATAAAACAATAATTAACAAACTCGATATTATTAAAAACCATGGTTTGGAAAATGATGGGACAGTGAATTATGCGGGAAGTAATGCAAAAATGAATGAATTCCAAGCCGCAATGGGGCTGTGTAATTTGAAGCGTTTAAAGATCGATATTTACAAAAGAAAATTATTAGTAGAACGTTATAAAAAGCATCTAAATAATATTAAAGGAATCAAAACTTCAGAAAAACAATTAGGGGTTGAAAGTAATTACTCCTATATGCCTGTAATGTTCGATGGGTATCATTTAAACCGAAATGAAGTATTTGAAAAGTTAAAATCTGAAGGAGTTAACGCTAGAAAATATTTTTATCCTCTGACTAGTTCTATTAGTAATAAAAATAATGAAGAAAATTTAAAGAATATACCAATAGCTAAATACGTTTCGGAAAGAATTCTTACTTTACCTTTATATCCAGAGCTAGAATTAAAAGACGTTGATAGAATTTGCTCTATCATATTGAATAATAAAAAATAAATGCAATTTTAGGGAGGTCATTATGAAAGGCATTATATTATCAGGTGGGTCTGGCACAAGATTGTATCCTTTAACTCAAGCCACTTCTAAGCAAATATTGCCGGTTTATGATAAACCTATGATTTATTATCCATTATCAGTATTAATGCTTGCAGGAATTAGAGAAATTTTAATTATTTCTACTCCTAGAGACACGAAAATATTTCAAGAATTATTTGGAGATGGGGACCATCTGGGTTTAGATATTCAATATGAAATTCAAGAAAAGCCTAGAGGGTTAGCTGATGCTTTTATAGTTGGTGAAAAGTTTATAAATGGTTCTCCAGTAGCTTTAGTATTGGGCGATAATATATTTTATGGATCTAATTTTGGGAACATAGTTCAACGTGAATCTAAGTTGAAAGAAGGAGGGCTGATTTTTGGATGTTATGTTAGAGACCCTAAGCGTTACGGGGTAGTAGATATTGATAGCCAGAACAATGCAATTTCAGTTGAAGAAAAGCCTGATAATCCTAAATCGCCATATGCGATACCTGGTCTTTATTTTTTTGATGGTAAGGTTGTTG
The DNA here is from genome assembly GCF_054971385.1 of Marinococcus tarijensis. Taxonomy (NCBI): domain Bacteria; kingdom Bacillati; phylum Bacillota; class Bacilli; order Caryophanales; family Bacillaceae; genus Marinococcus; species Marinococcus tarijensis. The sequence continues at coordinate 15,548 of NZ_JBQOJA010000005.1, forward strand.
ATTATGCTAAACGAGTAAAACCGTCAGAGCGAGGCGAATTAGAGATTACTTCAATTATTGAACAATATATGGCTGAGGGTAAACTTAAGGTTCAAATTATGGGCCGAGGACTCGCTTGGTTAGATACAGGTACACATGAAGCTTTGTTAGAAGCTTCAAACTTTGTAGAAGCCGTCCAAAAGAGACAAGGATTGTATATTTCATGTATTGAGGAGATAGCTTATCGCAGAGGATATATTTCTAGTGAACAAGTTGAAAAATTAGCAGTTCCATTACTAAAAACTGATTATGGTAAATATTTAATGGAAATTATTAAAACAGAAGAAAGGTAATTTTATATGAATATATTAATCACAGGCGGGGCTGGCTTTATTGGAGGAAATTTTGTTCACTATATGGTCAATAATTACCCAGAATATAATATTTATAATTTAGATGCATTAACCTATGCGGGTGAACTTTTGAAACATAAAAGTATAGAAGAAAATAAAAACTACCATTTTGTTGAACAAGATATTACAAATCGTCAATTTATATTTAAGTTATTTCGAGAGAAAAACTTTGATTATGTTATACATTTTGCTGCAGAAAGTCACGTAGATCGTTCCATAAGTGATCCAGAAATTTTTACAAAGACTAATATATTAGGTACGCAAGTATTATTAGATGCGGCTAAAGAAATAAACTTGAAAAAATTTGTACATATTTCCACTGATGAAGTTTATGGGGAACTAGGGTTTGACCCTAAAACGATTTTCACAGAAGATTCAAAGATAAAACCTAATAGTCCTTATAGTGCTAGTAAGGCATCTTCAGATTTATTAGTACATGCTTATCACGAAACTTATGGATTACCAATAAATATAACGAGATGTTCAAACAATTATGGACCCTACCATTTTCCAGAGAAACTAATCCCTTTAACGATTTCAAGGGTTTTAAACAATGAAAAAGTCCCAGTTTATGGGGACGGAAAAAATGTACGTGATTGGTTGCATGTCGCTGATCATTGTACTGCTGTAGATTTAGTAATGCATAGTGGTATCAATGGAGAAGTATATAATATAGGCGGACAAAACGAAAAAACTAATTTAGAGGTTGTACAAAGTATTATTGGTCAACTAAATAAATCAGATCGCCTAATTCAATTTGTTCAAGATCGTTTAGGCCATGATAAAAGATATGCAATTGATTCTACCAAGTTAAAAGATCTAGGGTGGGAGCCACGCTATAATTTTAATGATGGTATTAAGAATACTATTGACTGGTATTTGGAAAACAAAAAGTGGTGGGAGCAGATTATTAGTGGGGAGTATAAATACTATTTTAAAAATAATTATGATTTATGAAATTAGTTTTAATGCAAAAAAAAATATACGATGTGGAAGTAAACTAAATAAATAGTTAAAGGCAGGTAAATATGAAATTTTCATTTTTGATGTATTCTGATAGATCTGGCAGCAATTTATTAAAGAATATGATAGACAACCACGAGAATATATGTGCTCCTTATACGAAACAAATAATAAACCCAATAGCTAGAAATTTATTTCGATACCAAAATTTAAATGATCAAAAAAATTGGAATACATTACTTGAAGATGTAACTAATCTTTATAATGCAAATCTATCTAGTTGGAAAACGGAAATTGACTTTAAAAAATTAAAAAGTATTTCTACTAAGGGCGAAGTAGGAGAATTAATCAAAAGTATTTACATTGAAGAAGCTAAGCTAAATAATAAAAATCATGTTTTTATTAAAGAAAGTCCAATGTATGAGTTTACACTATTCCTGACTGAAAATTTTATTGATAGTAAATTTATTTATTTAGTTAGAGATCCGAGAGATATGGCATTATCCTGGAAAAAAAGCCCGAGTCATATTGGAGGAGTAATAGAAGGGGCAAAAAGGTGGAAAAAAGATCAATTAGGTTTTCTACGAGATTATTCGATTTTGCATCACAAAGCTAGAGCACTAAAAGTTTATTATGAAGAATTAACTAAAACTCCTAGAAATGAAATGAAAAAAGTATGTGATTTTTTGGGAGAACGATTCGACGAAAACATGTTTGAATATCATAAAAATGAAAGTAATAAACAACATGCTTCGAAGTTCGAGATGTGGAAAAACACAGGACAAGAAATTATGAGAGATAATTCAAAAAAGTATTTAGAAGAATTAACAAAAGAAGAAATAAAATGCATTGAGACTATTTGCTACCCTGAAATGTGCTCTTTAAAATATACTCCTGAATTTGATCAAGAAGATTTATTTAGTGGAAAAGAATTAAAAAATAGAGAAATAGCAGAAAATGAATTACAAAATAATTACAATCCAAATGAATTATCAGAAATTAATGAGTTGAAAAAAAGGATATATAAAAGAATATAACATGTAGAGGAGGGAGACTATGAATATTTTATTCACATCTTCTGGAAGAAGGGGCTATTTAATAGAGTATTTTAATGAAGAATTAAACGGTAAAGGAGAAATACATGTTGGTAATTCGGAAATATCGAGTGCGATGAAAGGCTTTAATAATAGAGTAATAACACCACTCATTAATACCACTGAATATATTCCTTTTTTATTAGACTATTGCAAGAATAATAAGATCGATTTGTTAGTTCCTTTATTCGATATTGATTTACCGATTTTATCGAAAAATGCAAATTTTTTTGCAGATGTAGGAACTAAAGTTTTGGTCTCAGAAGAAGAAGTGATTCAGATTTGTAATGATAAATGGAAAACGTATAAATTTCTAAAGAATAATGGTTTTCATACTCCAAAAACATTTCTAAGAATAGATCATGCTTTTGAAGAAATATCAAAAGAAAAAATGAGTTTTCCTGTAATCATTAAACCAAGATGGGGAATGGGATCTATAGGCGTATACGTAGCTGAAAATAAAAAAGAGTTGGAGGTGTTGACAAATAAATGTAAAAAAGAAATATTGGATACATATTTGCAAATCGAATCTTCTTTGAATATCGAAGAGGCAGTATTGATACAGGAAAAGTTAAAGGGGATAGAATATAGTATGGATGTGATTAATGATTTAAAAGGAAATTACATGAATACTATTCCTTTAAAAAAACTTTCTTCAAGGTCTGGGGAAGCTGATCATGTAAAAGTTGAATTAAACTCTAATTTAGTAAATTTAGGTGAAAATCTCAGCTCTAAAACGCGTCATACAGCTAATTTAGACGTGGATATCTTCATGGTAGACGATATTCCTTATGTAATTGAGTTAAATGCTCGATTTGGTGGGTCTTATCCTTTTAGTCATATAGCAGGAGTTAATTTACCCAAAGCAATAATGAAATGGATAAAAAATGAAACTGTTACGAACTCATATTTAGAAGCTGTAGATGGTACTGAAGGTTATAAACACTTGTCAATTTCTCCAATTTGAAGTTAAAAATTTTGAAAAAATACTTCAAACAAATTTTTCAAATCAAGAGCAAGCTATATGATTTTCAAATATAATCATGGTAAAATAAACATCACGACTTTGAATAATAAATATTTTAGTTGGAGGAACGTATGGAAGAAACACTTAATCTTCAAGATATATATACGACTCTTAAAAAACGTATAAAATTAATCATTGCTACAATACTTGGAACACTAATTATTGGTGCAATCATCACTTTTTTCTTAATGACACCGCAATATGAAGCTTCAACTCAAATACTAGTAAATCAATCACAAACTTCAAATGAAGAATTTTCTTCAACTGATATAGAATCCAGCAGAGACTTAATTAATACATACAATGTAATTATCACCAGCCCGGCTATTTTAGCTCCTGCGGTAGAAAATTCAAATTTTGAAGGGTCAGTAGGGGAATTAAGGTCAAAAATTACTGTGTCGTCAGAGGAAGAGTCTCAAGTCACTACTGTTACAGTAGAAGATACTGATCCTCAAAGAGCAACAAATTTAGCTAATGAAGTAGCTAGCACTTTTGAGCAACAAATCCCAGATATTATGGAAGTTGATAACGTAAGTATACTTTCGGAAGCACAGCTCAGTGATAGCGAAAGCCCAGTTTCGCCCCAACCACTTTTGAATTTGGCCATATCACTGATAATCGGTTCGTTGATAGGAGTAGGAATTGCATTCCTACTTGAATTCTTAGATAAATCAATAAAAACTGAGCATGATGTAGAAAAAGAATTAGAATTACCTATACTGGGAGTAGTTCCTACTATAAGAGAGTCAGAATTCAATAAGTCTTCAAATCAAACAAATTCGAATAAAAGCATGCGTTCAAAAAATCGAGAAGAAAGAAAAACATCATAGTGCATTTTTTGAGAAAAGCCAAAGATAAGGCTTTTCTTTTTTGTTTTGCACTAAAAGTGACTTTTTGTAAGTTAGTAAAATCACAAACTAAATAATCTTATTGACACCGCTTACAAAATACTGTTTAATAAATACTAAGTTAATTAATTTATTTTACTAACTTTTGAAAACGCTTTAATATATTCTACATACACGACTTTCAAAAGCTGGTAAAACACCTAAGGGGGATGGGTTCATGAAAGCATCATATTGGAAATTGGCAGTAGCGGGGGCAGCGTCAGTAGGTCTGTTAACGGCATGCAGCGGCAACAGCGGGGGCGGAAGCGGCGACAGCGGCGGCGATGGCGAAGGCGGCGGAAACGGGAACGGTGAACTGAGCGGCGAAGTGGAAGTATGGTCGTGGAACGTGGCGGCGGCATCGCTGGAGCAGGCGGCCGAGCAGTTCATGGAAGAGCATCCGGACGTGGAAATCACGGTTCAGGACAGCTCGACCGATGACGTGTACGAGCGGCTGACGGTTGGTCTTGGCTCCGGCGGCTCTGGCCTGCCGGACGTTGTATCCCTGGAGTCCTCCCAGCTGGAAAACTACAAATCCCAATTTCCGGAGGGCTTCATGAATCTGTCGGAAAACGGCTTTGACGAACACGCGGATAAATTTACCGAATTTAAAGTGGATGCCGCGCAGGACGAAAACGGTGACTTTGTTTCGATGCCATGGGACATCGGCCCGGCCGGGGTTTTCTACCGGGTGGACCTGTTTGAGGAAGCGGGCGTGAATCCGGATGACATTGAAACGTGGGATGATTACGTGGCCGCCGGCGAAAAGGTCGTGGAAGAAACGGACGCGTTCATGCTGCCGGTGCAGGTGACCTCCGACGACTCCCCGTACCGCGTGTTTTTAGACCAGCAGGGCGTCAGCTACTTTAACGAGGACGGTGAAATCCAACTCGACACCGAAGAAGCCCAGGCGGCGATGGATCTGATGGCGGAAATGAGCGAGAAGGAATTAATCTATAACGCCAACACCTGGGACGCGATGGTCGGTGCGACCGTCAACGGCGATGTAGCTTCGGTTCCGACAGGCGCCTGGTACAGCGGAACGATTATGGATCAGGCTCCGGACATGAGCGGGCAGTGGGGCGTCATGGAGCTGCCGACGTTTGAAGAGGGCACGCCGCAGGCAGCCAACTCCGGCGGATCCAACCTGGCGGTGCTCGAATCCTCGGAAAACCAGGATGCAGCCTATGCGTTCGCCGAATACTTTACCACCAACGAAGAAATCCAGCTCCAGGCCTTTGAAGATTACGGCCTGTTCCCGTCGCTGACAAGCACGTATGAAGACCCGATCTTTGAAGAGCCGGTGGAATACTTTAACAATGAGCCGGTCTACGGGCTGCTTGCTGATACGACCGATAACATTGAACCACCGGTCTACAACTCCGATATCCCGCGGGCGGAAGATGTGATCATGGACGCCCAGTCCTCGGTCATTCTCGAGGGCAACGATCCAAGCAAAGTTATGAGTAACGCCGTCGAACGGCTGGCGAGTGAAACCGGCCGGGAGACATCACAATAACGAATGAATCGGGAGAGCTCCTGCTCTCCCCATTTTTATAAGGAGGTCCAACATGTCGAACATGGAAAACGTCACCTCGGATCATGCCGGGGAAAAGGCGAAAGCCAAAAAGAAATGGATCACCCCGAAAACCTTTCCGTACATTCTCGTTTTCCCGGCCGTGCTTCTGTTTGTCATCTTTACCGTTTATCCGGTCATTTCCTCGTTTTTATTGAGCTTTCAGGCGAGTGAAGGGGGCGAAATGAGCTTTATCGGCTTCCAGAACTACATACGGCTCTTTAACGACGGGCTGTTCTATCAGTCGCTCATTAATACGTTTACCATCCTGATCATTCAGGTGCCGATTATGATTACGCTCGCGATTCTGCTTGCGGTCATGCTTAATTCGGCGCTCGTACGCTTTAACGGCTTTTTCCGGGTGTCCTTTTTCCTCCCGTCCGTGACAGCGCTTGTTACAGCCTCAATCGTTTTTATCATTCTTCTCGACGGCAACTACGGGATCGTCAACTACGTGCTTTCCACGATCGGCCTGGAAAAGGTCTCCTGGCTGAACGACCCGTTCTGGGCGAAGGTGTCGATTATGCTCGTCGTTACATGGCGCTGGACGGGCTACAACATGGTGATCCTGCTTGCGGGCCTCCAGAACGTTTCCAAGGATCTGTACGAATCCGCAAGCATCGACGGTGCCGGGAAGGTGCGCCAGTTTTTCTACATTACCCTTCCGCAGCTGAAGCCGGTCATTCTGTTTACGGTGGTGCTTTCCACGATCGGTACGCTCCAGCTGTTTGACGAGCCGTACATTTTAACGAACGGCGGACCGAACAACAGCACCCTGACGGTTATTATGTACCTGTACGATCAGGGCTTCCGCTACTTTGACTTTGGCTACGCCTCGGCGATTGCCTATGTGCTGGTAATTATTATCGCTGTATTGTCCTGGATACAGCTGAGACTTGGGAGTGATCGGGATTGAGTACTTCAACGGCTAATGCGCCAAAAAGACACCTGCCGAAAAAAATTGTGCTGTACGCCCTGCTTACGGTGGGCGTCATTGTTTCCATTTTTCCGTTCTACTGGATGGTGATCGGGGCAACCAACCCGTCGGGAGAAATCTTCGGCATTCCGCCGTCGCTGCTTCCAGGCACGTACCTGATCGAAAACTTTATCAACCTGAATGAGTCCATCGGCATTTTGCGCGTCGTGTTCAACTCACTGTTTATCGCTATTACGTTTACCGCGCTCAGCCTGCTCATATGCAGCGCGGCGGGTTATGCATTCGCGAAGTTTAAATTTAAAGGCCGCGACGCTATCTTTTTCATCCTGCTGCTGTCGATGATGATTCCGTATCACGTAACTCTGATCCCGTTGTTCCGGATTTTCGTGGAGCTCAATTGGCTGAACACGTACCAGGCGGTGATTCTGCCGCAGCTTGCGTATCCGTTCGCGATTTTTCTCATGCGCCAGAACATGCAGGCGATCCCAACGACGCTTTTGGAGGCAGCGCGGGTGGACGGTGCCGGGGAGTTCCGGATCTTCTTTAAAATTGTGCTTCCGACCATGCGTCCGGCGCTTGCTGCAGTTGCGATCTTCCTGTTTATGTTCCAGTGGAACAACTTCATCTGGCCGCTCGTCGTACTGAACTCCGGGGAAATGTACACGCTGCCGGTGGCGCTGTCGAGTCTTGTCGGCCTGTCGGACATTGATTACGGGCAGATTATGCTCGGGGCTGCCATTTCCGTCGTGCCGATCATGGTGTTCTTCCTGATCCTGCAGAAGCAGTTTATTGCCGGGATTCTGGGCGGATCGGTCAAGGAATAGGTTTCCGGAAGGCATACGAAATACCACAGCTTTGAAAGGATGATATATATTGAAACGTGATTATCAATCCATTTTCCCGACGACGGGAACGCTTCTGCACGGGGCGGACTACAACCCGGAGCAGTGGCTCGATTATCCAGACAAGCTTGAAGACGATATCCGGCTGATGAAGGAGGCCAACTGCAACGTCATGTCGGTCGGTATCTTTTCCTGGTCGAGCCTGGAGCCGGAGGAAGGGACGTTTACGTTCGGCTGGCTCGACCGTATTCTCGATCAGTTCGAGGCGAACGGCATCTACGCCTTTCTCGCATCGCCGAGCGGCGCCCGGCCGGCATGGATGTCGGAAAAGTACCCGGAGGTGCTGCGGGTAAATGAGCACCGGCAGCGCAACCTGCACGGGCTGCGTCATAACCATTGCTATACGTCGCCGGTTTACCGGGAAAAGACCGAACAGATGAACGCCCGCCTCGCCGAACGCTACGCCCATCACCCGGCGGTGATCGGGCTACATATTTCAAATGAATATGGCGGCGAATGCCACTGCCCGCTCTGTCAGGCAGCGTTCCGCCAGTGGCTACAGAACAAATACGGCACGCTCCAGCAGCTGAACCATGACTGGTGGACGACGTTCTGGAGCCACACGTATTCGGCCTGGGAACAGATTGAATCCCCGGCGCCGCACGGTGAAACGATGGTGCACGGGCTGAACCTGGACTGGAAACGGTTTGTTACCGACCAGACGATTGACTTCTATGAGCACGAGCTCCGCCCGTTCCGCGAGGCCAACCCGAAGCTGCCGGCGACAGCCAATTTCATGGAAGCATTTGACGAGCTGGATTATGCCAAGTTCGCCAAGGTCGTCGATTTTATTTCCTGGGATTCGTACCCAACATGGCACTATAATGAAGACGACACGGACCTGGCGGCCTGGGTAGGCATGAATCATGATTGGTTCCGGGCCATGAAAAACGGCCAGCCGTTCTTCCTGATGGAAAGCACCCCGAGCACGACCAACTGGCAGCCGCTCAGCAAGCTGAAAAAGCCGGGGGTTCATATGCTCTCATCCCTGCAGGCGGTGGCACATGGCTCCGACTCGGTGCAGTACTTTCAGTGGAGGAAAAGCCGAGGATCAAGCGAAAAGTTTCACGGCGCGGTCGTGGATCACGCGGGACATGAAGAGACGAGGGTGTTCCGGGAAGTAGCTGAGCTTGGGCAGGCGCTCGAAGCAGCCGGTGAACTCGCGGGCACGACGGTGCAGCCGGAGGTGGGGGTCATTTTTGACACCGAAAACCGCTGGGCGGTCAAGGATGCCCAGGGACCGCGAAACAGCGGCATTCACTATGAAGCCACTGTGAAAGACCACTACAAGGCGTTCTGGAAGCAGGGCGTGCCGGTCGATGTAATTGACATGGACAAGGACCTGTCGCCGTACAAGGTGCTTGTCGCCCCGATGCTGTACATGGTCCGGGAAGGCGTCGGCGAGAAAATTAGCGAATTTGTGAAAAACGGAGGTACGCTCGTCACCACGTACTGGTCCGGCATTGTGGATGAACATGACCTGTGTTTTCTGGGCGGGTTTCCGGGGCCGCTCCGCGACGTGCTCGGCATCTGGTCCGAAGAAATCGACAGCCTCGGCGACAGTGAGGAAAATACCATGATCAAACAGACAGACGTACCGGAGCTCGGGGGCGAATATACGCTCACCGAGCTGTGCGATCTGATTCACACGGAAGGGGCGGAGGTGCTGGCTTCGTACCGGGATGATTTTTATGCCGGCCGTCCGGCGCTCACCCGCAATCGTTACGGCAGCGGGCAGGCGTATTATATAGCCGCCCGCGCCGAAGAATCGTTTTACGATGATTTTTATGCCTCCGTCCTGCGGGAAAGCGGAGTGGAGCGATTGGTAGACGCCCCGCTTCCGCGCGGTGTGACCGTGCAGAAACGTGAAAACAAGAATTACCAATACCGGTTTGTATCCAACTTCAGCGAACGAAAGCAGAGCCTGATGTCTAAGAAACTAAACGGAACGAATCTGGTGAGCGGAGAAACAATTCACGAAACCCTCACGCTCCCACCGCGCGGCATCACCATCATTAAACAGTCCAAGTAGGAGGCATTGCTATGCAAAAAGATTGGGAAGACTTAACGACGCTTCAGCGGAACCGCCGGGCAGCCCGGGCCTCATTTGTATCACAGAGCGACACGGGAGGCGAACGCGGCGTCACGTTGCTAAACGGTGACTGGAAATTCCATTACGCACCGTCGCCGGAGGAGGCGCCGGAAGGCTTTCATGAACCGGACTTTTCCGATGCGACCTGGGATACGCTCGCCGTGCCGTCGCACTGGCAGCTGAACGGCTACGGCCGTCCGCATTACACGAACGTCATTTATCCGTTTCCGGTGGACCCGCCAAACATTCCGTCCGAAAATCCAACCGGAAGCTACCGGCGGACCTTTGAGCTGGCGGACGTACCGGAGGATCACACGGTGCTGCTCGCCTTCGAAGGCGTGGACAGTGCGTTTCACGTCTGGATAAACGGCCGGGAGGCAGGCTACAGCCAGGGCAGCCGGGTGCCAAGTGAATTTGACATCACCAGCCTAGTCACCGCGGGCACCAATCATATTGCTGTGCGGGTGTATCAGTGGTCGGACGGCAGCTACATCGAAGACCAGGACATGTGGTGGATGAGCGGTATTTTCCGTGATGTATCCGTGCAGGTGAAACCGCCCGTCTATGTAAACGATCTTTTTGTACAGACCCTCCTTGATGACGACTACCGTGACGCGGTCTGCCGGGTGGATGTCCAGACGAACCGCGTGGACGGAGCGTATACAGTCGAAGCTTTCCTGTATGATGGCGCAGACGAAATCGGCTCAGGGAAGCTGGCGGCAGATAGTGAAAATACAAGCGTTGATATGCATGTCACGAACCCAAAAAAGTGGTCCGCGGAATCGCCGTACCTGTACCAGCTCGTGCTGGTTGCGCGAAACGACAGCGGCCAGGAGGTAGACCGGGTTATTCATGACGTTGGATTTCGTTCTGTTGAACTGAAGGGCGGCGTGTTTCTTGTGAACGGGGTGCCGATTACGCTGAAGGGCGTGAACCGCCACGACCACGACCCGGAAACCGGACGGGCGGTCAGCAGGGCCCGCATGGAGGAGGACGTGCGCCTCATGAAGCAGCATAACATCAATGCCGTACGCACGGCGCACTATCCGAACGCTCCGGCCTTTTACGATCTGTGCAACCGCTACGGGCTGTATGTAATCGACGAAGCGGATCTGGAATGCCACGGCTTTGACGTGGTGGATGACTGGAGCCAGCTCAGCCGGGACGAGGACTGGAAAGAGGCCTATCTGGACCGGATGGTGCGGATGGTCGAACGCGATAAAAATCACCCGTCGATCATTATGTGGTCGCTCGGTAACGAATCCGGCTTCGGCCCGAATCATCAGGCGATGGCCGACTGGGCGAAGGATCGCGATCCGGGACGGCTCGTACACTACGAAGGCGAAACACGGCATCTGGTGAACGAAGCGGAGGTGCAAAACCAGCCGGACCATGATCCCACCGCCTCCGACGTGTTTACAACCATGTACACAAGCGTGGAAGTGATGGACCAGCTCGGAGCGCGGACCGAATACGAAAAACCGCATATTCTGTGCGAATACGCGCACGCAATGGGCAACGGCCCGGGCGGTCTGAAGGAATACTGGGAGACGATCCGCCTCCACGACCGGCTCCAGGGCGGATTCGTATGGGAATGGATCGACCAGGGTATTTTAAGTACGACCGATAACGGCGAGAGATACTTTGCCTATGGCGGTGACTTCGGGGAATATCCGCACGACGGCAATTTTGTCATCGATGGACTGCTGATGCCGGACCGGACCCCGTCGCCGGCGCTTCGGGAATACAAAAAAATCATCCAGCCCGTATGGATCGAAGCAGAGAGCAGCGGGGAATACCGGACCGTGAACGAGTATGACTTTCTCGGCACGGATCACCTGGCGGTTCACTGGCAGGTGAAAATCGACGGTACAACTGTGCAGGCCGGAGAGCTTCGCGGTATCGAAGTGCCGGCACGTTCGTCCGAGCCGCTCAGCATTCCGTATGAAACGGTGGAAGCAGAAGCTAACGAAGAAGTGGTTCTTTCCGTGGAGTGCACGCTGAAGGAAGAGACCGAGTGGGCTGCGGCCGGCCATGAGATTGCCTGGAGCGAGCACGTGCTGCAGGAGGCGGTGCTTTTAGAAGATGTAGCCGGAGAAAGCGACAGTGGAGCTGCTCTTACGGTAACAGAAACCCCGGCCGAGTGGATTATTTCCGGGGAAATAACGCACCTGGCATTCTGCAAACAAACCGGCAGAATGAATGCATGGACGCACAACAATGAGCCGCTGATCGAGCACGGGCCAAGGCTGAATGTATGGCGGGCGCCGATTGATAACGACCGCTGGGGGCAGAAGGAATGGAAGCCGGTGCCGTCGGAAACAACGTGGAAAGCCCATGGGCTGCACTACCTGCTGACGCGCACAAAAGCCGTCAATGCTGCCGAACGCGGCGGTTCGGTGCATGTGACCGTTCAGGAAAGCGTCGCACCTTCGGGACTGGCGTGGGGTATGAACGTAGAGTGGACGTACGTAGTCGCTCCTTCGGGAACGGTGGATATTGATGTTTCTGTTGTACCATATGGAAAATACCCAGCAACCCTCCCGCGGATCGGTATGGAATGGACGGTGCCGAAAACGATGCAGCAGGTGGACTGGCTGGGGCTCGGACCGGGAGAGGCGTACCGCGACAGCCGGCAGGCCGTGCGGCGCGGCCAGTGGTCGCTTCCAGTGCCGGAGCTCATGACGCCGTACATTTTCCCGCAGGAAAACGGAAACCGCCACGATGTGCGCGAAGTGACATTGAAGGGTGGAACCGTAGCGTTAACGGCCGAAGCGCGCGGCGAGCGTTTTGACTTTACAATACAGGAGTATACCCGGGAAAATATTGAACAGGCCCGCCACCGTCATGAACTGGTGAAAGCGGATTATGTGACGGTGCAGGTGGACCATCAGCAGCACGGCCTCGGTTCAGCCAGCTGCGGACCGGATGTGCTGGAGCAGTACAGGCTGCACACGGAACCTTTCCATTTTCAGCTTCGTCTGCGCGGGGAATAATGACATAGAAAAGCCGCGCGGGTTTTATTTACAGCAACAGGGCACGTGGGACAAGAACCAGGGGCCGCGAAACGGGGGATAGTTATGCAAACCGGCAGTTTTCAATGGATGAAATCCATTAATAAATCAATTGTATTAAACAAAATCCGTAGCGAGGGCCCGATATCGCGTGCCCAGATTGCGAAAGAAACAAACCTGACGCCGCCGACAGTAAGCGCGAACGTGCGCGAGCTGATCGAGCAGGGGATCGTTAAAGAAAGCCGTCTCGGCGATTCGCAGGGCGGCCGGAAGCCGACGATGCTTGTAATCAACAGCGGTGATTTTTATATTATCGGTCTCGATGCCGGCCCGACCGAGGTGGAGTTTGGCCTTGCTGATCTGTCAGGCAGGGTGATTCATCACCTGAGGGAGAGCATTAACCTGACGGAGGAATCGGGATTTTTGGATGTTGTAAAAAAAGGGATTCATGATTTATTAAATGAAATTCCGCTTATGAGGGATAAAGTCGTTGGTATTGGAGTGGCTATGCACGGGGTCGTCGATGTGGCGACGGGTACCTCGCTGTTTGCGCCGAACCTGCACCTCCGGGATATCCCAATCAAAGACGAACTGGAGAAGGAATTTGGCTTTCTCGTGAAGGTGGAAAACGATGCCCGCGCCATGGCGCTTGGCGAAGCCTGGTTTGGCAGCGGTGAAAATGTCAAAAGCATGGTTGCGGTCAACGTCGGACGCGGTATCGGCTCCGGGATTATTATCAACGGCGAGCTGTATCACGGGGAATACGATATTGCCGGGGAGCTCGGCCATATGGCGATTGACGTACACGGCCGCCGCTGTGCGTGTGGAAGCAACGGATGTCTGCAGACGGTCGCTTCCGGGCCGGCGGTTGCCGAGCGGACTGTGGAAAGCTTAAAAAAGCATCCTGACAGCCGGATATGGGAGCTGATTGAAGGGGACCTGGATCGCGTGAGCGGGGAAATAGTCTTTGAAGCTGCGGAAGCGGGGGATCCGCTTGCCGTTGATATTCTCCGGCAGACTGGCGAATATCTCGGCATCGGACTCACCAATCTGATTCATATCATCAACCCGACCAAAATTATTCTCGGCGGCGGGGTCTCGGAGTCCGGGGAGTACGTACTCGAGCCGGTCAGGCGTATCATTCAGGAGCGCGGACTCACCCAGCAGGCCAAGCAGACAAAAGTCGTTCTCACCGAATTTAACAGCAGAGCAACGATGCTCGGCGCCGTGGCGCTGCTGCTCGTGGAACTGTTTCAGCCGCAGTGAATCTGGGTGTTTCTCATGAAAACATTCATCATTCATGACTAACCTTCCTTTCTTTTGGGAATAGAGAGGGGAAAGGAGTTGTCACTGATGAGAAACACATTCATTGCAGCCCAGGTCCGTTCGGATCACTGGGAAGACATCGGCTCTCTTTTTCGTGATAGTGCAATTGTTAACTTCGAACAGGCGAAGGAACGAGAAGAAGGATTACTCATTCCCTTTTTTTACGACGAATATATGATGTGGAAGCCGGAAACGTACGAGCTGCTGGAGGAACTGCAGGGGCGTCCGGTACACATAGAGGAGCTTGCCTCCTGCCGTCTGACCGGTTTTCGGCACGAATTGGTGCTTTCGATCACCGATTGGGAGATTACCCCGGAAGGCATTATGGCCAGGCAGTACCAGAATCACGAAAAAACGACACCAAATGTGCAGCTGATATAAAGGAAGAAAGGGTTGTCCCATTTTTAGGGATAGCCCTTTTCTATTGATGAACAAAGGCTGCGCTAAAATATTTAATCTTATTTTAGCGGACTGAAACATGAAGGATTGCTTTACGTACATAAGCGTAGCGCCAATAAAAGGATATGCTTGATCGTTGGCCGGCTTTATTGCAGTCGAAGATACAGCATTTGGATCTACAAAACTAGGAGGGGTACGATGAATAAAAAAATGGGAGCATTAACATTAACGACAGCAATGCTGACGGGACTGGCAGCCTGTGGGGGCGGCGGAGAAAACTCCGGCAGCGAAGAAAATGACATGGAAGAGCAGAACGGGGATGAAAACCCTGACAGCGGAGAAGAAGGAAGTGAGAACAGCTCCGGGGACTGGTACGAGGAGCTGAATTTTCAAAGTATTGATGTGGACGTCGAATACTCAGATGGAGAGTACCAGGCCGAATATGAATATAATGATGGAGAGCCGGAAGCAGACATCGATGATTCCCGCGGAGGAGAAGAGACCGAAATGGAAGGCCAGGAAGCCCTGGACGAGCTGTCTTCTATTCTTCCCGACATGAATATTGATGAAAACTCCAGTGAGGAAGAAGTGCAGCAGGCTGCCGTAGAAGCTTTTTCTCTGGAGGATAATTATGATGAATTGGAAGTGGACGTGGAATTCCCAAGCGATGAAGAAACAGAGGTCGAAGAGGAAGCATAAAAAGTTTTGAAAGGGCTGCCCTCAAAAAACAGGGCAGCCCTTTCAGTCTCTATAATATTTGTTGGGATAGAAACACAAAAAACACGCAGTCTCCGGGATCCGTTATACTTATATCCACAATATAAATGGGCGCCGCTCGCAAGAAAACGTATAGAAGTCATCCTTAAATTAGACATAGAACTCTTTTTTTATTTCTTTAACTTGTTGCTCCCATTCCACCATCAACTCGGTATTCTGCTCCCGTAATAAATTCACTATCTTCTGAAGCTAAGAATAGAACCAATTTTGCAATATTTTTTGAGCTTGCATAGCGTCCTAAAGGAATGCTTCTGGTGATTTCTTCTTTTACTTGTACCTCTTCGTTTTCCTGGCTTTTGCTTTGACCCGCATGGACAACTTCCATCATATTTCCTGAAACTGGGGCAGGATGGATGGAGTTAACTCGAATATTATCCTTCGAAACTTCTAAAGAGACGGTTTTCGTTAAGCCAACGACGGCATGTTTAGAAGCTGAATATGGTGTCATATTAGGACTTCCTCTTAAGCCATCTACGGAGGAGGTGTTAATAATGCTGCCGCTTTGCTGTTTTTTCATAACTGGCACCACGTGCTTCATGCCAAGAAAAATGCCCGTCGTATTAATAGACAAGACTTTATTAAAATTATCTAGTGATTGTTGGTCAATAGATCCTACCTCTCCAATAATGCCTGCATTATTGAAAAAGATATCTATAGAACCAAATGTATTTACAGTCTGATCGACATAATTTTTCACGTCTTCTTCTTTGGTAACGTTAGCCTCAACGATAAAAACATTTTCATCCGATAACTCTTCTTTTACTTCTTCCAATTTCGCTTTATCCATATCGACTAAGGATACTTTAGCCCCTTCTCTCAGAAACACTTCTGCAGCTGTTTTTCCCAGATTTCCAGCGCCGCCAGTGATGAGTGCTACTTTGCCTTCTAATTTTCCCATTATTCTAGCTCCTCCTTGTGGTGAAAAATGATTACTACCATTTATTTTCCATAGTTTAATTAAAATAAAACATTGATTAGGCTTATTGTTTTGGTAATTTCTTCTATTTTTTAATGTTCTCTACAAATACCTATTCTATGTGTTGCGGTTTCTTTTTTCACGCAGGCAGATAATCGTTTCCAGCGGGAGGTTCGTGTTAGAATGAGATAGAAGATTTTAGGATAGAAAGGAACGAAAGACAGAGGTGTCTTTCGAAGGTCACTGTGCTATGAATTCACGTGTTTACTTACTGGCGGTGTCGGCGTTTATCGTCGGCATGGTCGAGCTGATTATCAGCGGGATTCTTCCGCTCATTTCGGAGGATTTATCGGTGTCGATTGCCATTGCCGGACAGCTGATTACGATTTTTGCCCTCGTATTTGCGGTGGCGGGCCCGCTTCTGCTGTCATTTACATCCAATGTAGAGAGGAAAACGGTGTACATGTGGGCGCTTGCCGTGTTTGCCATCGCAAATATCGGCGCAAGCCTGGCACCAACGTTTACCGTACTGATGGCCGCCCGGTTCGTAACGGCGGCCAGTGCCGCGCTTATTATCGTGCTCGCTCTCACGATGGCACCGAAGCTCGTGGAAGCGAAGTACCGCTCCAGAAGCATCGGTCTTGTTACGATGGGCGTCAGCTCAGCGCTTGTTCTCGGCGTGCCGCTCGGCGTCCTTATCGGGGAGGCGTTTGGCTGGCGGATTATTTTCGTCATGATTGCGGCGCTGACAGTGCTGATCGGGGCGGTCATGATCCGCTTCCTGCCGCGCATGCAGCCGGAGCAGGTGGTTACGGTCGGCCAGCAGATCCGCTCGCTCAAGGACATCAAGATCGTCGGCATCCACAGCGTGACGCTGTTGGTGCTTGCGGGCCACTACACGCTGTATGGCTACTTTAACCCGTTCATGCAGGAGACGATGGGACTGAACTCGTTCTGGATCAGCGCCATGTTCTTTATTTTCGGGGCCGCAGCGGTCTCCGGCGGAGGGGTCGGCGGCTGGCTCACCGACCAGTTCGGCTCCAAACGAATGTCGCTTACGTTCATCGCCTCGTTTGCGGTTATCCTATTCATTCTGCCGTTTGCGACCAATTCGATGGCGCTCTTTATCACGGCCGTCATCATCTGGGGTATTCTCAGCTGGTCTATTGCTCCGGCGCAGCAGAGCTATCTGATTGCGGTCGCGCCGGAAACGTCTGACATCCAGCAGAGCGTCAACACCTCAGCGCTCCAGGTCGGCATTGCGATCGGCTCGATTCTCGGCGGCATCGTCGTGGAGCAGTCCGTGGTTGCCGCCACCTCCTGGGCCGGAAGCGCGCTTGTGGTGGTTGCCATGGCGATTGCGCTCATGGCATACCGGGCGCCGCGGGTGCGGGAAAGTGAAGCAAAGCCGCATTAACTGAAGTCATATAAGACAGAACGGGATCCTTAATTGTTTAAGGATCCTTCTATTTGCTCGCGGTATTCCAAAAGCTCGACGTCGCTTCCAATGTATCGCTGAAACACCGAGAGGGACTGTTGAATCAGTTGGGGATTAATGTCGCGCAGAATGAATACAAGATAGGAGTCAACGGCGTCTTCCGGCCATTCCTGCAGATGCTCGGGGGGATGGATAAGATGCTGCACGCCGTTTAAGCTTACGGGAAAGTCTTCCCCGGTGTTCAGCAGGCCCTTCACCCGAAGAACGTTTTCGCCGTGGGCGTGAAGAAGCATGCTGAGCCATAAAGTAAAGGCCGTCCAATCAATCCGTTGATCAAACGTAAATGAAATAGACTGGACGCTGGAAGCGGCGGGTTCAGCGGGAGCAGAGAAGAAAGAATGCGGGTGGGCGCGTTCTAGAGGCTGAAGCAGTGCTTCTGTATCTGTTTTCCCGTTGTGGGCTTCTACAACATGAGCCACTGGCTGAATACTTTGAACGAGCGTTTGAATGCGCATTTTTTCTTCCTCGTTAACCAGGTCCGCTTTTGTCAGGACAACACGGTCAGAAGCGCTCAATTGTTTCACGAATTCAGGACTTCTTTTCACTTGAATGGAAGCGTTTTGAATATCGACCGTTGTAATAATGAGATTGATGGAGAAATGGTTCGAGAGCATAGGATGGTGCAAAATGGTATAAACAATCGGAGACGGGTCTGCCAGCCCGGTCGTTTCAATGATAATATGGTCAAAAATATTCGTTTGCTGTTCATGGGCGAATAATAACTGCTTTAATTCCTCTTCCAGATCCTCCCGGGCGTTACAGCATACACATCCGGAGTTGACGAGGGAAATTTTTTCTTCGGAGGAACTCAGAAGGTGATGGTCCACACCGGCTTTGCCAAACTCATTTACGACTACCGCGAAACGTTCGTGTTCCGCGTTTTGAAGCAGATAATTCAGAACGGTCGTTTTTCCGCTGCCGAGACAGCCGGTAATGATCGTGATCGGGATTTTTGCGTTCATGTCCACACCTCCCAATTATTTTTGCTGCAGGGCCTCTAGCAGCTCAGGGTCGAGAGGATCCACGGGGGCGCCGATAAATGATTCCGCCTCCTGCCAAACCTGGCCGAGGTCGTGAATGATCCGGGTTTTTCCGGTGCTGGTTGAGATAATAAATTTACTATTATTCCATTCCTTCAATTTGATGCCGTAGCCAGCTAAAATATCGCTGCATATTTTGGCACGCAGATTTCTGGCGCGCTTTCTTTCCCGCTGGTACTGGCCGGCAACGACCGTATCCATCTTTTGCCTCTCTGTGTCCGTCCAGTGGACCTGTTCTATAAATTCCCCGCAGAGTATACACATATAAATACTCCTTTCCAAAAGGTAGACTGCCAGGAGAGCGGGCTGTCACCCTCCCGGCAGTTAAAGCAGCTGCAAATTATTTTTTCGGAAAACGCTGTATAAAATCATCAGCAATTTCATCGAAGGTGGCCCATTTTACACCTTCATGGGAGCTGAAATGTTCAATTAAACGTTCGTGCATTTTAAGCACCTGGGGGCGGCCGCTTACATCTGGATGGATCGTCATTGTAAACACAGCGTAATCGAGATTTTCATAAACCCAGTCGAACTGATCCCGCCACAGCTCTTCTATATCCCGCGGGTTTACAAAGCCGTGGCTGTTTGGCGATCCTTTAATAAACATCATTGGCGGCAGATCATCTAAGTACCAATTGGCCGGCAGTTCGACCAGGCTGGTTTCTTCGCCGCGCTTCAACGGCTTCATCCATTCTTCAGCGGTTTTGCTGTAATCAATTTTTGTCCACTCATCGCCGACACGTACATAATACGGGGTGAAATCATTATGCATCAGGCTGTGGTCATACTTGATGCCGTGCTTATGAAGAAGTTCATTAGTTACTGTGGAGAATTCCCACCACGGCGCAACATAGCCCGTAGGCTTTTTCCCGGAATATGATTCAATAAGCTCGAGCGAGCGAAGGAGCACATCTTCTTCCTGCTTCGGGGTCATGGCAATCGGGTTTTCATGGGAATAGCCGTGGGCACCGATTTCGTGTCCGGCATCGATAATCATCTTTGTCTGTTCAGGAAATGTTTCAATCGAGTGGCCGGGAACAAACCAGGTCGTTTTCAGATTATATTTTTCAAATAAATTTAAAAGACGCGGAGTGCCAACTTCTCCGGCAAATAATCCGCGGGAAATATCATCCGGGGAATCTTCTCCTCCGTAAGAACCGAGCCAGCCGGCCACAGCATCCACATCTACTCCATACGCGATATATATTTCCTTTGCCATAAAAACCCCTCCTTGAAAATAATGGTTCCAATAAAATGATGCCGTCTTTGTTTAAAAATTGCAAATAATAAGAAAAAATAAAGCTATGGTAATTGTTCTGCCGTTTTCGAAGCTCTTAGTTAAAAAACAATTGAAATTCAGGTCAAAAACAGCTATGATAAAGGTGTTCAGAAAGCTGTAACATTTAAACATCGCGGCAGCGCTCCTGCAGGCGATTTTAAATGAGTATAATTATGGAAACGATTACATTGGTATTTCGGCAGAGGTCCTGCCTGAAGCTAAGCGTCGTTCTGTTTCTGCCTGGGGATTTTTCTCCCGGCGGCACAGACGGCGCTTTTTTTAATTATTACATATGGAGGAGTGGGTAAGAAGAGACACTTTCGAGTTGATTTTTGCGGCTGCGGCGCATAAAATTTAGAGAGCTTAACATAGTAAAGGTGAAAAAAATGAACAAATACGAAGCTGAGTTCAGCAACCTGGTCAAAGCGTTCCGTAAACGACATATGGGCAAAGGGCCGGGCAAAATCAACACGACCTTCTGCAAAAACTGGGCCATCTGCGAGATGGAGGGCAACCTGTCGCCGGTGGAGAAGTTTATTGCCGCCGCCGACAACGGCGAACAAATGCTTCGGGCGGCCCGGACAGAAATGGTGAAGGACATGTATAAAAAGAACCACCCCGTGGAGATGGAGGAATTCCTCGGCAGCACGTTTGTCGATTTGTATGTGGATATTGATATCGAAAAGGATTTCGGCATGTCGGTCTTTGTATTCAGCGACAACATTCAGGAGAAATTCTCTTAAATACACAGGTTAGGCACTTCGCAGCGACCCTGCAAAAGACTCAACCGCTTTGCGCTCCGGGCGATTCAGGCTCCGGGGCGTGAGGTGGTTTTTTTATTATTACACATAGAGGAGTGGTGAATGATGGGAGAGACAAAGCACCAGGGACCAATGAAAAAAGCAAAAATGCCGGCACCGGAGCACTGGGTGAGCCCGATCCCGTTCGGCCTCGGCAAGGTAAAGCCGAAGCATATCCGGGATTCGATGAAAATCGCCTGGGACAACAAGGACAATCTCGGCTACGCGAAAAACATTATTACGAAGGGTGTCTGCGACGGCTGTGCGCTCGGGGTATCCGGTCTGTATGACCAGACGCTCAGCGGCCCGCACATCTGTACAACGCGGCTGAACGTGCTTCGGCTGAACACGATGCCGGCGGTCGACGATGAAATTTTAAACAAGGACATTGACGAACTGCGCGAATACTCGAGCACTGAGCTGCGGGAGCTTGGCCGGGTGCCGTACCCGATGATCCGCCGCAAGGGCGAGCGCAAATTTTCCCGGCTCAGCTGGGACGATGCGATGGATACGATCGCGGATAAAATGAAGGAGCTCGACCCGAAGCAGTATGCCTTTTACCTGACGTCGCGCGGCATTACGAACGAATCGTACTATGTGGCTGCCAAGGTTTCGCGGTTTCTCGGGGCAAACCATATCGACAACGCGTCAAGGATCTGCCACTCACCGAGCAAAACCGCGATGAAGCGCTCGGTAGGCGTCGGGGCATCCACGGCCAACTATCAGGACTGGATCGGCACCGACGTGCTGATGTTCTGGGGAAGCGTGGCATCCAACAGCTCGCCGGTCTCCACGAAATATATGCTGGAGGCGAAGAAAAAGGGCACCAAAATTATTGTCATTAACCCGTACCGCGAGCCGTCGATGGATGAGTACTGGATTCCGTCGAATCCGGAGTCGGCGCTGTTTGGTACGAAGGTGGCGGATGATTTTTACCAGATTAATATCGGCGGCGACATTGCATTTATGCACGGCATCATGAAGCACTGGTTCGACATGGAGGAAGAGGCAGCGGGTTCTGCGATCAATCACGAATTCGTCGCCGAGCACGTGAACGGCTACGAGGAGCTGAAGCAGCAGGTGACGGCGCAGTCGTGGGAGGAGATTACGGCCTCATCCGGCGTGACGCAGGAGCGGATCATTGAGCTGTCCGACCTGCTCGCCCGCAGCAAAAACGCGGTGTTCGCCTGGGCGCTCGGGCTCACGATGCATTCGTTTGCGACCGACAACATTTCACAGGTAGCCAACCTGGCACTGCTCCGCGGCTTTCTCGGCCGCCAGTACAGCGGCCTGATGCCGTTTCGCGGCCACTCGAGCGTGCAGGGAAGTGGAGAAATGGGGGCGGACCCGTTTGTGCTTCCGGGCGGTGACTTTACCGACAGCAGCATTGAGCGGATGGAACAGCTGTGGGGCTTTGACATTCCGAAATGGCAGGGGGACGTGGTTGGCGTGACGCTTGAAAACATTATGCTGCCGGAGGATCACGAGCGTAAAATCAAAATGTATTACCTGTCCGGCGGCAACTTCCTGGAAACGATGCCGGATCCGGATTTTGTGGAGCAGGCGCTCTCGGAGCTCGACGTCCGCGTGCACCAGGACATTATCCTGAACACGTCGACGCTCGTGGACGCGAAGGAAGCGGTAATTGTACTGCCGGCTAAAACCCGCTACGAGCAGGAGGACGGCGGCACGTCGACCTCGACCGAGCGGATGGTGTACTTTTCCCCGGAAATTGAAGGCAACAAAAACAAAATCGAGGAAGCGCGCGCGGAATGGAAAATCTATATTGACCTCGCCAGGCGCGTGAAGCCGGAAACGGCACATCTGGTTGATTTTAAGGACGGCTACGAGGTACGCGAGGAAATGGCCAAAGCGAATCCGAACTACGACGGCGTCCAGTATCTGAAAAAGCAGGGCGACGTGTTTCAGTGGGGCGGCGCATGGCTGTGCGAAGGCGGTGTCTGCCCGACGCCGGACGGGCGCAGCAATTTGATCCCGGTCGAAATTCCGGACTTGAACCGGCAGCCGGGGGAATTTTATCTGACGACCCGGCGCGGCAAGCAGTTTAATTCGATGGTGTATAAAACGACCGACCCGATCAACGGCGCAGAGCGCTATGACGTGCTGATGAACGAAGCAGATGCGGGAGACAACCGGCTCACGGACGGCGAAGCGGTGGTGCTGTACAACCGGTACGGCGTGTTCCAGGGCCGGGTGCGCATCGCCGATATGGCCCCGGGCAACCTGGGCGTCCATTTTCCGGAGGGCAACTTCCTGCTGCCAAAGGGACGCTACGAGCAGTTTGCGAAAATTCCGGACTACAACATCGGCGTAAAGGTGGAAAAGGCCGAAAAGTTCAACGCCCGCAAGGATACCGAGTATCTGGAGAAACGGGTGGATGACCTCGAGGATACACCGGGGGCATAGGAAAAGACTAATGGTATAAACGAAGAGTTGTCCGTTGAACGGGCAGCTCTTTTGGCTTTTCTAACCGGCTGACTCTGTTGCACAGACGCAGTTGCGTCCCTGCCGTTTGGCCTGATACAGCGCTTTGTCCGCCAGATCGTACAAAGCATGGACGTTTTTGCCGGGCACCGGGTAGGATCCAATCCCAATAGAGACAGTAATGAATTGGGGAGCGGGGCGCCCGGCAGCGATAAACGGGGTGCGGGCGACATCGGCACGGATGCGCTCGGCAATGGTTAACGCGTGGGTCTCGTCGCAGTCATACAAAATCACGCCGAATTCCTCCCCGCCGATGCGAAAGGCCGCATCATCCGGACGGATAGAAGCAACGATGACATGGCTGAGCTGCTTTAAAATCATATCGCCCTCGAGATGCCCGTAGGTATCATTGATTCGTTTAAAGTAATCGATATCAATTACCAGCAGCGACAGGGAGCGGCTGCTTGCCGGATATTCCCCGGCAGCCTGCCCGAGCAGCTCCTGAAAGGCGCGCTGGTTGTACAGCGCCGTTAAGTTGTCCCGGTACGCCTGATACTGGTAGCGGTTAAACATCTGGTTCACTTTATTCAAATGCACAGTCATGTAAACAGAAACGCCTGTACCTGCAAGGGAGGCCAGCAGATAAAAGCTTGAAGCGGGAAGCCAGTCGGTCCCGGGCAGGAGCACGGAAAGCGCCCCTGTCATATAGACATTGGTGAGTACAATCATCCAGGCCGCCCGCCGCCAAATATTTCCCACCATCGTATGGATGATCCCGCCTGAAACTACGCTGAGAGCAATAAGAAGCAGGGCAGGGAAGGAAGAAGGGCTGAAGTCCATGAGCAGCCGCCCGGCCGCAATAATAATTCCGGCAATAATAGTCGGCATCCAGCCCCCAAAGACAGCCATCAGCGTAACCGGCACAAGCCGGAGATCGATGATAGTGGTTTCGTTCAGCGGGATGGTATAGCCGAGCAGCACAAGCCCCAGCAGACCGCTGGCAGTTCCCGAGGCTATTTTTTGTTTTAACGGAGATGAGGTGCTTAATGATGTTTTAGATAACAGACGGTGAAAAAAATAGATAAGCGATATGAGAATGGTTATATTTATAAAAAATCCTGATAGCATAAATTCCTCCACAACGTCATGTCTTTCTGCCGGAACATCCTTCATCTGCTTGTATACACAAGTTATCCTTGTAATCATATCATCTTTACTAGGTAAATCCACTTTCTTCCAAAGGGCCAAAAGAAATAAGTAGAAAAGACTTTTTAGCAAAAACAGAATCTGTTAGTTATTTAGTACTACATCGTCCTGCAAATATTGCGGCGGTAAAGAAAAAGAGGGTATTACTCAAATATTTTGACTTTCCTGCCGATAAAAGGTATAGATTAATTAATTCTAATTACTTAAAAATATGTGGTGAAGCACCAGAGGTGAACGTGATGGATATTACTTACGAATCATACAGCCCCGGACTGGTTGTATTGTCTTTAATCATTGCCGCACTAGCCTCTTATACTGCTTTCCATACAGCGGGGCGGCTGAAAACGCCGGGACCAAAGCACAAAACTCTCTGGGCCATGAGCGGGGGCCTGTGTCTTGGCGGCGGCATCTGGTCGATGCATTTTATCGCCATGCTCGCCGTGGACATGGGCATGCCTGTAACGTATGACCCGCTTTTGCTCGCGCTGAGTATTGTATTTGCAGTAGCCGCCAGCTGGTTCGCTTTTTTGATTCTTCGGTTTTTTCAGCCCCGCCGGCTCGTTCATCTTCTGGGCGCCCTTTTAATTGGAAGCGGAATCGTATCGATGCACTACGTTGGTATGGAAGCCATGAAGATGGAGGCCGAAGTAACATACAATTCATTTTTAGTGGCGTTGTCTGTAGTGATCGCGTTTATCGCTTCGTTTACAGCCCTGCGCCTTCTTTCCCTGGCGCCCCGGGTGCAGAACCGCCTGCGCCAGGAGGCCGGCTTTATTGGGAGCTCGCTGGTGATGGGGGCGGCTATTGCAGGCATGCATTATACGGGCATGGCCGCTGCTTCCTTTGAACACAGCAATGCTGGAATAGCGGCAGGGCCGGATGCGGTAAATGCCGAGCTTCTGTCTATTTTTATCGGGATGGGAATTATGAGTATTTTGATCATTACGACGATCGTAGCAGTATTTGACCGCCAAATGGAATTTAAAAAAATCAGCTGAGCTACGTGGACAATCTGTACCAGAACATTATTCATTCGGCGAATGACGCCATTATTACCTCCAACATGGATATGCTCATTACTTCCTGGAATCAGGCCGCTGAGCGCATTTTCGGGCACCGGAAAGCAGACATTGTGGGGCGCCCGCTATCGGTGATCGTGCCGGAGGTGTGCCAGCGACGAGTGGAATACTACTATCAGACAGGCGAAGAGGCAAAAAGTGCATCGCTCGTGGAGATGGAAGGGCTGCACCGGGACGGGCATACCTTCCCGCTGGAACTCTCCTTTTCCAGGCAGGAGAGCGGCGGGAAATATATATACATTGGCATTATCCGGGATATTTCAGAGCGCGCCAGGCAGAACGAGCGTATACAGGAGCTGATCTACCGGGATGAGTTAACCAGGCTTCCCAATCGGCGCATGCTCAATGAGCAGCTGGCTGTTACCATCGACCACCAGCCTGAAAAGAAGCTTGCGGTCCTGTTTATTGACCTGGACAGGTTTAAAAATATCAATGACGTTTATGGACACCGTATTGGCGACGAACTGCTGATTACCGCTTCATCGCGGATGGAGGCTCTGCTTCGGGAGAACGATTTTCTTGCCCGTCAGAGCGGCGATGAATTTGTCGTGGTGATGCCGGATGTCACAGGCTATCAGGCCGGCAACATGGCACAGTCCATTCTGCGGGCTTTGAACCAGGTGCTGTTGATCGAAGAAAACGAACTGTTTATTTCCGGTTCTATTGGCATCAGTATGTATCCGGATGATGGAAAAACAGCTGAGGAGCTGCTGAAGCATGCCGATACGGCCATGTACAAAGCGAAAAATAATGGAGCAGGCCAATACCGTTTTTTCACCTCAGATATGAATGATGAAGTGTCCAAAAAAATGCTGCTTGAATCCGGCCTGCGCAAGGGGATTATCAGCGAAGAGTTTCTGCTGTATTATCAGCCGCAGGTGGATGTGCTGACGGATGAAGTGAAAGGATATGAAGCGCTGGTGCGGTGGAACCACCCGGAGCTTGGCATGGTCTCGCCGGTGGAATTCATCTCGCTTGCCGAAGAAACCGGCCTCATTGTTCCGCTTGGACGCTGGATTCTCCAGGAAGCCTGCCGGCAGATGGCAGAATGGAAAGCGGAGGGAAGCACCATTACCCGTATGTCGGTGAATATTTCTACTCTGCAGTTCAAGCAGCCTGACTTTCTTAAAATGGTAAAAGAGATTCTGGAAACCGCCGGGCTGCCGCCGGAGTATCTGGAACTGGAGCTGACAGAAAGCATCATCCAGGAGCCGGAGCATTCCATTCCTTTAATGGAAAGCATCCGTGCACAGGGGATTCGTATTTCTCTCGATGATTTCGGCACTGGCTATTCGTCGCTCAGCTACCTGAAGGACTTTCCGTTGAATACGTTGAAAATTGACAAAACCTTCATGGACAGCATCGAAGACGGCCAGCGCGAGGAAGCCATTGTGGAAAGTATTATCCATATGGCGCAGCGTCTCGGCTTTAACGTGATCGCAGAAGGTATTGAAAAAAGCTCTCAGCTTCTTCTTTTGTCGGAGAAATCATGCCAGGAGTACCAGGGCTATTATTTCAGCCCGCCGCTCCCGGCCGAAGCGATTAAAGTGTATCAGGGACAAAGAGATGAAGAACTGACGTCTTAATAATAGAGGGAAGCCCGCACAGACAGAGTCTGCACGGGCTTATTTGTGCTTTATTACGTCAGTCGCTCAATTACTTCCCGGTGCTTAGGATAAGCGGTGGTGAGCTCTTCGCATGTAAGCAGTTCAAAGTCGGCAAAATCAAAGCCGGGAACGACGACACAGCTGACCAGCGCGAACTGCTCCGGGATGCGGACTTCAGCGCCGAAAATAGTGCCCTTCGGCACGACGCCCTGGAGCACCTCGCCATTTGCAGGATTTGGTCCAAGCGTCAGGATGCCGTGGTTCCCGCTCTCCGGGTGGATCATATGCACGTCAAGCGGAGCGCCGGTATGATAATACCACAGTTCATCTGACGCCAGCCGGTGCAGGCGCGACGGCTCACCGGAGCGCACGAGAAAATGAATGCTCGTGTATTGGGCACGGTTTCTTCCGTCAGCTGCCGTAATAGTTTCATCCGATTTGATTGTCTGCCGGAAAAAGCCGCCCTCCGGGTGCGGCTCGAGTTGGAGCTGGGTGATCCAATCATCAGCATTATGCAAAACAGGTCCCTCCTTTCCTGTTATTTATCTTTAAGCATAAAGGCCTGGGGCAGAAGACGAAACAAGAACCGGAGAATCGTTACTGTTTCTGTCACGGCGCCCGGTGGTATATTGAAACGTAATAGGATACATAGCCAGGAGGAGGAAAATGATGAATATTGCAGTTTATCAAATGGATATTGTAGCGGGTGACCCGGAAGCGAACCGGCAAAAAGTAAGCCGGTGGTTAGAGGATCAGGAGCTTGAGGACGTGGATCTGGTCATGCTTCCGGAAATGTGGACGACAGCGTATACGCTCCCGGAGCTCCGTGACATTGCGGAGGATCCGGCAGACAGTGAAACGATCCGTTTTTTACAGGAAGCGGCGAAGCGCTATCACGTTCATATCATGGGAGGGTCGATGGCGGTCAAACAAAACGGCAAGGTGTACAACCGGGCCGTAGTTATAGATAATACAGGAAAGCTCGTTTACGAGTATGACAAAATGCACCTTGTGCCGATGCTGAATGAGCCGGAATATTTAAACGGCGGGCGCGAGCCGGTGAAGGTGTTTGAGCTGGACGGCGTCAAAATGGGAGTGGTGATCTGCTATGACCTCCGTTTTCCGGAAATTATCCGGAGCCTCGCCCTGCAGGGGTGCGAGCTGCTGTTTATACCGGCAGAATGGCCGGACAGCCGCCGGAGCCACTGGGAAGTGCTGAGCATAGCGCGGGCGGTGGAAAACCAGATGTATGTTGTGACGTGCAACCGTCCGGGCGCCTACGACGGCATTACGTTTGCCGGCTCCTCAGCGTTTATCGACCCGTGGGGAAACGTGCTGCAGAAGGGAAGCGTGGAGCACGAGGAAACGCTAAAGGAAGCCCTGGACCTGTCCAATGTGGCAGATGTCCGCAAAAACGTGCCTGTTTTCGGCAGCCGGGTGCCGGACTTGTACGAATAAAGAAGAAAGCAGCCTATGATGGAAGAAAGGCGGCGGTGAAGGATGGATCAAAACCAAAATGATCTGTTGAAAAAAGGCGTACAGCGGCGGGTATTATGGGGAGCCATTTTTTTAATGGCAACCTCCTCCATCGGCCCGGCATTCTTAACGCAGACGACCGAATTCACGTCCCAGTTTCTGGCGAGCTTTGCTTTTGCTATTTTAGCATCGATTATTATTGATATAGGCGCCCAGTTAAACATCTGGCGGGTGCTGGTTGTCTCCGGAAAACGGGGGCAGGATGTGGCCAACATGGTGTTCCCGGGGCTCGGCTATCTGGTTGCAGCACTCATCGTGCTCGGCGGTATTGCCTTTAACATCGGAAATGTCGCCGGAGCCGGTCTTGGTATCAATGTGCTGTTCGGCATTTCCCCGGAGGTGGGAGCAGTGATTACCGGCGTAATTGCGATTATCATTTTTACCGTAAAAAGCGCGGAAAAAGTGGTGGATATCCTGATTCCCATTCTGGGCATAGTGATGATTATGATGGTAGGCTACGTCATGATCACGACGAACCCGCCGCTCGGGGAAGCCGTGGTCCGCAGCGTGTTCCCGGAGAATTATGCAGCGCTCGTGCTTCCGGTCGTAACGCTTGTCGGGGGCACCGTGGGCGGCTATATCACCTTTGCCGGTGCCCACCGGCTGATTGACCGGGGTATTCAGGGAAGGGAAGCCCTGCCGCTTGTGACCAAAGCTGCGAATTTCGGTATCTTAACGACCGGGGTTATGAGAGTGCTTTTATTTCTCGCCGTTCTGGGTGTCGTATCTGCAGGGTATACGCTTGATGAAGGAAATCCGGCAGCCTCCGTATTCCAGATCGCTCTTGGCAATGTCGGATATAAAATATTCGGCGTGGTGCTGTGGTCCGCTGCGATCAGCTCCGTGATCGGGTCGGCCTATACGGGCGTTTCATTCATCCGTTCCTTTCACCCGCAGCTTGAAAAGTATTATAAATGGCTGATTATCAGTTTTATTGCTTTTTCCACGATAGTGTTCGCTATTGTCGGGGAGCCGGTCACATTGTTAATCGTAGCTGGTGCCTTAAACGGGTTAATTCTTCCGTTAACTCTCGGATCGGTGCTGGTGGCTTCCAGGAAAAAATCCATTGTCGGAGATTACAGACATCCGTGCTGGATGCTTATATTCGGAATTGTCGCAGTGGTAGTGACACTTATGGCAGGGTTTCTATCGCTTCAGGGAATTGCGGATCTGTGGCAGTAGAATGGGTTGAGACTGTACATGGAACCATTAGCTTATTAGCCTGATCTGTATTAACTGAAAAAAGAGCCCCTATGCAAGGGCTCTTTAGTTTAAGGACGATGATAGTATCGTTTCCGCAGCTCTTCTTGGTCTTCGAGACGGGCATGCACATCGGTTTTTAAAAAAAGTTTGGTCCCAGGGTGTGGAACGGGAGTGAGTTTGCCGTTTTGGATTAGCGTGCCAAGGCGCTGCATGCTGATGCCGAGAATGTCGGCCGTTTCCTGTTTTGTGTAACAGTAATCATCGAGCAATTCGGCCAGTTCGTTCTTATTCATAGGTCGCTTTCCTTAATTGCCAGGTATAATAGAGCTTTACAATGTAAAGAAGGTAGGCAGTGCCAAGCATCGAAAGGCCTGCCACCTCGAATACACCGAGCTGCGGAAAGTCCGAAC
The DNA here is from genome assembly GCF_054971385.1 of Marinococcus tarijensis. Taxonomy (NCBI): domain Bacteria; kingdom Bacillati; phylum Bacillota; class Bacilli; order Caryophanales; family Bacillaceae; genus Marinococcus; species Marinococcus tarijensis. Next base: position 45,953 of record NZ_JBQOJA010000005.1, read on the forward strand.
GGGAAACATACCAAACGGTTAGAAGCAGTAGCGCCAGCTCGTTACGCCAGGCTTGTCGAAACCAGTTTTTCATTGTATACTGTGATTAAGGATAGGGGGAGCGTACTCCCCCACGGTTACTAGCGCCGTCTTCTCGTGGAGCGAGAGCGGTGCTTTTTTTGTGTTTCCTGCTCGTGTTTTGCCTGCTGACGTTTCAGTTTCACGTCGTAGTACAGGCTCATCGTGAACAGGAAGGTGAGAATGAGAGTGAATACATTCTCCACGATATCCTTAACCACTATTTTCCCTCCTTTCTGCTTACTAATATACTATAGGTGTTTATAAAAATAAATATGAGAAGTAGAAAAAATAATAGCGGTGATAGGAGAATGGGCGAGTATTTTGGTTCATTTGCACGTTTGCCCACCTTTGGGGAAAGGAAAGAGCCGGGAAGAGATGTTTCATATTATACAAAAGAAGGATGATATCAATGCCAATATACTGCAAACGGCTTCATAAGAAAGCAGACACAGACGATGGCTACCGGATTTTTGTCGAGAAGGAATGGCCGAATGAAGTCGAAGAGGTGCGCGCTGATATTCATGAATGGGTCGACGGCGTCGCTCCGTCGAAGGAGCTCCAGAAGGCGCTTGATGACGAGCCGAAAAAATTCGAAAGCTTCAAGGAGGCGTACAAGGCAGAGCTTGAGCAGGATGAGCTCAAGCGCGGAGAATTGCAGCGTCTGAAAGAAATTGTGCGGATGCAGGATAAGGATGTAACGCTCGTGTTTTCATCGGAAGACGTAAAACGAAATCACGCCTGGGTGCTGAAGGAAATTCTCGACCAGCAGCCGGCGCATCCGAGAGAGTAACATGAAAACCCGCCTACAGCAGGCGGGCCTGAAGCGTGGAGACGACGAGTCCCCACGCTTTTTTTGCGGTGCTTTTTCGCCCCACGTGGGTGAACGCGTGAAGCGTCTTCGGAAACATCTGATACTCCGCAGGCACGCCCTCCTGCTTCAGGCGCTCTGCGTACCGGTAGGCTTCCCGGGCCAGGGAGTCGTATTCCGGTGTGAACACGAGCGTCGGCGGCAGCCCGGCAAGTGACTCCGCACGGAGCGGGGAAATATACGGGTGCGAGGTGCTCTGGCCTGTTTCCAGGTAGCTGGCCGGGAATAAATCCGCCACAAAGATCGGTATCGCTCCGGGGAAGGACGGTTTTTCGCGGGGATCGGTCGCAAGGTCGAGAATCGGCGAGTCCAAAATTTGAACTGCGGGCATTGGCGCCCCGGTGTCTCGTAAAAGCAGCAGTGTTGATGCGGCAATGTTGCCACCGGCGCTGTGTCCGCCGAGGGCGAAGCGTTCCATATTCAACCCGAGCCCATCCTCATGGGCGTGCAGCCATGCGATCACGTCCCGGATTTCAAACAGGGAAAACGGAAACCGGCTGCGCGGGGCCAGGTGATAATCAATATTCACCACTACGCAGGGCGTAAGCTCGGCAACATAGCGGCCCCAGCCTTCATCATCGGCGTAGCTGCCCATGAAAAAGCCGCCGCCGTGCAGATTCACAAACACCGGGAGCGCCCGGCCTCCGGCTGCTTCGGGATAATAAATATGCACGGGGGTTGCGCCGGCAGCCGTTTCCACGAGGTAGGAGTCCGTGCGGACCGTATCTGCTGCGGGCGGGGTAATATGGGTCGGTGAATAACGGCGGAGTCGTATTTGAAATGCGCGTAACAGCGCGGTTAACAGGTAGGTTCTCCATACAGGCATCCGTGCCACTCCTTTCTTCTCTCTATGTGCCTATTCCTGCCGCTGGCGGTTGTTAAGCTAAAAATTGATCAATATAAAAAATCAGCCGGCGCTCTCTAACGGAGTACCGGCTGATGCTGTATTATTTTCGTTTAATGCCAATCGAGCGCCCGGCCTTGGCCGGCCAGTTTTCCGGTGAAAGAACTGGAACGCGTGCCAGGCCCTGCTGCAGCGCTTCGGGAAATGGGGCAGGGCGTCCGGCGACCTGGTCCATTCCCATGACCATCTGTTCGCTCGTGGCGATCGTTTCGTTCTGCTCATTATGCATCTCAAACCAGAGATGCAGCCGCTTGGCGTCCTGGTCAAGGATCACCGCTGATACGGCGAGCGGCTGGTCCTGATGGGCCTCCGCGAGGTACATCAGGTGTGTTTCGAGGGTGAATACGGTGTACTGCTCCTGTGCGATAAAGCGGGCTGTCAGGCCGGCGTCCTCCAGCATAGCATCCAGTGCGCGGCTGAAAACAAGAGCGTAGGCCGCATCGTTCATATGCCCGTTGTAGTCCACCCATTCCTGTTCCACACGGCTGTTCCATACGGTGCGGTTATCTGTCATGGCTCTCCACCTTTTCCGCCGGCCAGTAGCTGCCTTCGTGCAGCAGGTTCATCAGCTTTAACAGAAATTCATCGCGGCGCTCTTCAAGCTCGGCGACGCTCCTGTCTCCGGACTGCTCCTTTGTGCCTTCGATCACCTTTTCGCTCAGCTCCGGAGTGAGCTCCGGCGCTTCAAGCTTGGTCCACGGCGCTTTCAGGGCCGGGCCAAACTGTTCGAGCATATGGGTCATGCCCTTGTCGCCGCCGGCCAGATGAAAGGTTAAAAACGGTCCCATGAGCGCCCAGCGGAGACCGGCACCGTAGACGATCGCCTTGTCGACTTCTTCGGTGGTGGCATGGCCGTCGTTCACAATATGGAGGGCTTCGCGCCATAGGGCTTCCATCAGGCGGTCGGCAATATGGCCGTCGATTTCGCCCTTCATAACAAGCGGCTTCATACCGGCAAGCTCGTATATTGCCTGCGCGCGTTCCATCTCGGCACTCGTCGTCTGCTCCCCGCCGGAAAGCTCCACGAGCGGAAGCAGGTAGACGGGGTGAAATGGGTGGGCAACGATAACGCGTTCCGGATGGCGGGAGCAGTCGGCCTGAAGCGTCGTCGGCTTGTAGCCGGACGTGCTCGAGGCAATGATGCTTCCGGTCGGCGCGTGTGCATCAATCTGGGCGAGCACGCTTCTTTTGATGTCTTCGCGTTCAGGTACGTTTTCCTGCACAAGCGCAGCATCCGCTACAGCATCTGCGATGTCCGTCGTAAAGGTAAGTTTATCGATGGAGGCATCGTCGTGCATGCCGTTTTCCTTCAGCTTCGGCCAAAGCGACGCGACGGTGGTGCGGGTTTTTTCTTCGGCGCCGTCCGCCGGATCACAGGCGGTGACGTGAAAGCCGTGCGCGAGGAAGCGGGCGATCCAGCCGTTTCCGATCACGCCGGTTCCTATGACGGCAATAGTAGTTGTTGTTGGATTCATGGGGTCCTCCTAAAGAATTAAGATTGCTTCGTCAGGCCGAGCGTCTCGCGTGCTTCCTGCGGGGTCATTGGTTCTACGTTCAGCGTCTGCAGCAGCTGCACAGCTTTATCGACGAGCTGGGCGTTCGTGCCGAGTACGCCTTTTTCAAGGTAAAGATTGTCCTCGAGGCCGACGCGGACGTTGCCGCCAAGAAGGGCCGCCTGGGCGACCATCGGGATCTGCATGCGGCCGATGCCAAACGCCGACCAGTTGGCGCCGTCCGGCAGGTGATGCCTCATGTGAAGCATCGTTTCCGCATCTGCTTCGGCGCCCCACGGAATGCCGAGGCAGAACTGATAAAGCGGATCGCCGTCCACGAGGCCTTCACGGACGAGCTGGTTGGCAAAGCGCACGTGGCCGGTATCAAAGCACTCCATTTCCGCCTTCACGCCGCTCTGCTGGATCAGCGATGCCTGCTCACGCAGCCAGCCGGCCGGGCCGAGATACACCTGGTCGCCAAAGTTCAGGCTGCCGCAGTCGAGGGTGCATATTTCGGGAAGATATTTTCTAACCGGAAGGTGGCGCTCCTCCGGCGTCTGTACAAAGGTGCCGTCGCCGCCGGTGGCCGGATGCTGCTGGTCGGGCACAAAATCGCCGCCGCCTCCGGCTGTGAGGTTCAGTACGACGTCCGTTTCACTTTCGCGGACGCGCTCCACAACCTCCTGGAAAAGGGCGGGGTCAAAGCTGTAGGCCCCTGTTTTTGGATCTCGCACGTGAATGTGGGCGACTGCGGCTCCTGCTTTGGCCGCTTCGATGGCATCACGGGCGATAGCTTCCGGCGTGACCGGAACATGCTCGCTTTTGTTTGTCGTTTCTCCAGCGCCGGTGACCGCGCTTGTAATGATTGTTTTCTGGCCCATTATTTATCTTCTCCTTTATCGTTTCTATCTATTGGTACAGCTTCGAAAATATCTCCGCTTTCGAAAAATTCGACAAGGCGGCTGATCCAGTTGTAATAAGCGACCCATTCATCGAGCTCTTTGCGGATCTCGGCGATTTTCTGCTCCACCTCTGATGAGCCGTCGCTTGCAGCAGCGACCTCATCGATTTCACGCTGCAGCTTGTTGGCAAACTGACGGTTTTTGCTGATCACTTCCCGCCAGTTTGTCGTAAACAGGGACACAAACGTCTGCACGTAATCATTTTCCACATTGTAATGCTCCTTGCGACTGCCTTTGACATGCTCCTTTTCTGCGATATTTAACGCAATCATCTGGCGCATCACCTGGCTCATCCGGGTCTTGCTCATGCCGGTTGCTTCGGCGAGGTCATCGAGCGTCATCGGCTCGCGGTTCATGTAAATAATGCCGAGCAGCCGGCCGATCGTCGATGACACGCCAAACGTATTCATATTGTCGGAAATGCGGTCGGCAATCTGCCGTTCGGTTTCATTCAATTGTTCAAGCAACTGGTTTTTATCCCCTGAGGCACTCATGGCGCTCCCCCTTTATCAAGCTTTCTCTGTTTTCCATGCGTCTAACTGTATCACGTTTCAAAAAAAAGACAAAAACGCAGGTTGGGGTCACTGAGGGCGAGAAAGGAAGGAAATATAAGATAATGAATCATAAACTCTGTGCAATAAAAATTGCATAGAGTTTACGCGGGTTTTTGATGGCTTACGCGTTTTTTCTTTTCAGAGGGCTTTCTCTATAATGAAGGACGTTGTGAACGACTGCAGCGGAAAGACTATGGAGGAGGTACATACATAATGAAAAAAATGACGACTGTGTTAAAAGTGTCGATCGTTCTTATCCTATTATTCTTAGCATTCGGCGTATTTTTTACAGCGCAGCTTGAAGCAGCAATGACTGCTGCCCAGGCGTTTGTATTTGTGCATTTTGGCTGGTATTTTCAGATTCTGGTAACGCTTCTGTTAATTTTCGCCATCTATCTGGGATTCAGTAAATACGGCAAGGTGCGGCTCGGCAAACCGGACGAAAAGCCGGAGTTTAACCGTCTTACCTGGTTTACGATGCTGTTTTCTGCCGGTATCGGTATCGGGCTTTTGTTTTACGGTGTGTCCGAGCCGATCGGACACTTCTCGAGCCCGCCAAACGGCGAGGGCGGTACGGAGGATGATGCGATCCGGGGCGTTTCCTCGACGTGGCTTCACTGGGGACTGCACGCCTGGGCGATCTATGCGCTGGTGGCGCTGGCGCTCGCCCTGCAGCAGTTCCGCTATCAGGCACCGGGGCTGATGAGTACGACGCTCCGGCCGGTGCTCGGAAAATATGCGTACGGACCGGTCGCCACCGTTGTCGATATCGTTGCTGTATTCGCTACATTATTTGGGGTCGCTGCCTCACTTGGACTCGGGTCCCAGCAGATTAACGCCGGCCTGCAGTTTATTTTCGGCGTGCCGTACAATCTCGGGGTGCAGTTCATCATTATGACGATTGTGACGATTATTTTCGTGACATCAGCAAGCACGGGGATTCAGCGCGGCATTAAATATTTAAGTAATATTAATCTGGGCCTGACCGGCATTCTGCTGTTATTTATGCTGATTGCCGGGCCGACGCTCTTTTTAATTAACATGTTTGCTTCCGGCCTGTCGGATTACGTGCAGAATTTCCTCGGCTGGGGGCTGCGGATGGATCCGATCGATGAGCAGGAGGCAGCCTGGACGCAGAACTGGACCGTTTTCTACTGGGCCTGGTGGATTTCGTGGACACCGTTTGTCGGCATGTTTGTCGCCCGGATCTCGCGGGGGCGGACAATTCGTGAATTTATGGCCGGAGTGCTGCTCGTGCCGTCAATCGTTTCATTCTTCTGGTTCAGCACCCTCGGCGGAAGCGCGATCTTTCTCGAGCTGTTCGAAGGACGCGGGGTATCCTCGCAGTCGCTCGAAACGGCGCTGTTTTATGTACTTGAAACGTATCCGCTTGGAGGCATTATGTCCGTGTTTGCCATTATCGTGGTGACGATCTTTTTCGTGACCACCGCGGACTCTGCGACATTTGTACTCGGAATGCAGACGACCGGGGGCAGCCTGAACCCGCCGGTGTCGATCAAAATCATGTGGGGAGTCTTCTTTGTCTCTGTCACCGCAATTCTGTTGGTGGTAGGCGGCCTGAGTGCCTTCCAGACTGCCATTGTGGTCAGCGCACTGCCGCTGTCAGTCATTGTCATTTTAATGTGCGTAGGCATTGTCAAGACCTTAAACCTCGACCAGAAACGCGGAAAATAAGCACGGGCAGGAACACAGGCTGCGTTCCTGCTCTTTTTTGCGTTATAATACAGTTTTGTCTGAAAATATATAGGGGGGAAAAGAACGCATGAAAAATATAATGTACATTATTATCGGCACGCTGCTGTTTGCACTCGCGGTCACACAGCTTGCGATGCCCAACTCCATTGCCGAGGGCGGCATTGTCGGGATGTCGCTTTTAATCTATTACGGACTCGACATCTCGCCGAGTATTTCCACACCAATCATTTTTATCCTGCTGCTTGGGGTCGGAGTCCGCTATCTGCCGCGCCACATGGTGTATAAAACAATTTTTAACGTGGCGCTGTTTTCATTCTTCATCTGGATCTTTGAAGGGATGTACGCCCAGCCGATGGAGGATCCGCTGCTTGCTGCGATTTTCGCCGGGGCTATTACCGGTGTCGGCTTTGGCTTTATTTATCAGGCGGGAAGCTCTGTTGGCGGCACGTCCATTATTGCCCGTGCCTTTAACCAGCAGCTCGGCTGGGATCTGACCGGCATGACGCTCGTGTTGGATGCGCTAGTCGTGATTGCAGGGATTTTCATTATCGGACCGGTATCGACGATGTATACTCTGATTACGCTCTACATCGGGAAGGTCGTCACCGACTTTGTGCTCGGCGGCTTTGATTCGAAAAAAGCGCTCAACGTGGTATCTCCGTACTCCGAGCAGATCTCGGAGCGTATTACAAAGGAGCTTGCCTCGAGTGCGACCGTGTTTGACGGCCGTGGCGAGTATATGAAGGAACAGCGCCGGGTGCTGTATATTGTTATTCACTCCCATCGCCTGCTTCGCCTGAAACGGGTCATTAAAGAAGTGGATCCGAACGCATTTATTGTTGTACACAACGTGAAGGACGTATCGGGCGGAACATTTTCCATCGGCCACGAGGAAGTGCGTTCCTAAAATGCGTATGGAAAAGCAGGTGGAAGGACGGATGCGTGACGGTACCGTGCTGCGCGCAGACGCGTACCGCCCGGAGCGGGCAGGCAGCTGGCCGGCACTATTGCTCCGGCTGCCGTACGGCAAAACGACCCGTCATTACCGGGAAACGTTCATTGATGTTGACCGTCTGACAGCGGCCGGCTACGTGGTGGTGATTCAGGACGTGCGCGGCCGCTTTGCCTCCGATGGGGAATTTTATCCGTTTATCCATGAAGCTGCCGACGGATATGATTCGGTGGAATGGGCGGCCCGCCTTCCGGAGGTGAACGGGCATGTCGGCATGATCGGGATGTCATACCACGGCTTCACCCAGGTGGCAGCGGCCGTGGAACAGCCGCCGTCGCTGCAGGCAATAGCGCCAATGATGGCATTTGCGGACGGCTGGAACACGATGCGGGGAGGCCGGGGGGTGTTTGAGCTCGGCAAATGGCAGTCGTGGGTCGCCGGTTCCATGCTTTCAGACCATTTGGAGCGCATGGAAGGAGCTGAAGGCCCGGCACGTATCAATGGGTATCTTGAGCATCTGCCGGACTGGCTCGGGAAAGGAGACCCGCTCGCATGGCCTCCGGTTACAGTGGCCGGCCTGCCGGCGTACTACAGAGACTTTCTGCTTGGAAGGGCTTCTGAAGAAAGCAGGCAGCATATGCAGGCCGCCCCGGAGAGCATTAAAGTGCCGGCTCTGCTTCTTGCCGGATGGTACGACTGCTTTATGGAGGAGACCATCGATTTATATCAAAGAACATCCGGCCCGGCGGAGCTCTGGATCGGGCCGTGGACGCACGAGGACCAGAGTGGCCGGGCGGGAGACCTCTTTTTTCCTGAAGCGCAGGTGGACCGGACCGGGCTGTTTCTGCAGTGGTTCGACCGCTGGCTGAAGGACGAAACAGCGCCGACCGGGAATCCGGTACACTATTACGTCATGCACGCCGGCGAATGGCGAAGCGGCGCAGAACTGCCGGAGGGAAGGGTGGAAGCGGTGTTTTACCTGCGCCCGGACGGTCTGCTAACCACGGAAGCACCGGAGCAGGGAGCGCCTGGCCGGATAGCGCGGCATAACCCGGAGCATCCGGTGCCGACGAACGGCGGAAATATTTTAATGAACGGCTTTCCGGCGGGAAGCTTTGACCAGCAGGAAATACAGAAGCGGAGCGACGTGCTGGTGTACACGAGCGCGCCCTTTGGCCGGGAATGGGAAGTGATCGGCACCGTGCAGGCGCATCTGCGGCTGACGTTGAGCCATCCGGGTCTTCCGGTCGGCCTGCGGGTAAGCGAAGTAAAGCCGGACGGGGCGGCTTGGAACGTAGTGGATACCGTGCAGGCCGGGAAGCACACCATCGATATCGGCCGGACCGCGTACCGGTTGTCAGCAGGGAGCCGGCTGCGTGTTGAAATATATTTGAGCAGTTTTCCGCGCGTAGAAAGCCTGCAGCATCCCGGCTGGGCAGAAATCCATGGGACGTCGCAGCTGCATATGCCCGCCGGAACGCCTCCTGTTTTCCATGATTGATGCATACATTTCCCAGTAGTTGGGAACAGTCATAATACGCATTCCATATACCTAATAAGGAGGCGTATAAATATGGAACTATACAAAAATATTCTAATCGGCGTACATCCGACGGCAGGCGTGCCGGAGCATGTGGTGGAAAAAGGCTGTGCTTTGGCTGAGCTTCACGGTGCGGAGCTTCATTTAGCTGCGATGGTGGAGGAAAAAGGCTACGGCCCGTTTGCCCGCTATGAAGAGGATGTCTTGAAAAAAGCCGAAGAAGAAGCAATTGAAACACTTAACAAGGTGAAGCAGAAGGCCGAGTCCCACGTACACGGCAAGCTCGAGGCGAAGCTGATTGTCGAGCACGGGGCCCCAACGCAGACGCTTCTGCAAAGGGTAGTGCCGGACTACCAGATCGATCTGGTGCTGCTTCCGCAGACGAGCAAGAATAAAATGGACCGCACGCTGATGGGCAGCTTCTCGGAAGCCGTTGTCCGCTCGGCCAGCTGCGATATATTGATCGTAGACACCAAGGAATAATAGCAGTACCTGCCGGAAGCCTTAAGCTTCCGGTTTTCTATTTGGACAAGAACCAAATGATTAATATGAAAAAGCAAATTTCCTGTAACAGGAGCAGGGAAAGATTTGTAACAGCGGGAAAAATGAAAAGCTGAACCTGGTGGATAAAGTAGGAGATATGAATAAGCTGTAAGCCCCCATCTAGGGGGGAGTTGATGAAAATAAGAAAAAAGAGAGGAATTGTTACGGGAATTTATCAATCGTTAGTAATAATTACATAGAAATTACAATGTAATTACAATTAACTAATAAGCTTGAAGCCCCCCATTGTGGTTCGTTATAGTACTTGCTATGAGAGAAATTCAAACAGTTGGGGGTATTCATATATGTTTTCTGTACGTCAATCGATGAAGTGGGCCGGTGGTTTCGCACTCGGAACAGGGCTTATGGCAGCAGCACCGGCCGTGTCGGACGCAGCAGACTTATTAAATAAAGGCGATCGCGGGGACGACGTGTCCGAAGCACAGTCCGTTCTCGAGGATGAAGGCTATTACGACTACGCCGTAGACGGCATTTATGGACCGATCACAGACAGCGCCGTGCGCAGCTTCCAGCGTGATCAGGGACTAGTAGTGGACGGCATTATCGGGCCGAACACCCGTGCAGCGCTCGATGACGTGGACGGCGGCGAAGCCGTGGAAGGAGCTTCCACATCTGATTCTTCTGAAAGCAGTTCCTCCGAAAGCGAAAGCAGCAGCTCTTCGGAAGAATCAACCAGCAGCGATGCAGACAGCAGCGGTGAGACCATGACGATGGAAGCGACGGCCTATACAGCTGAATGTGCCGGCTGCAGCGGCATCACCGCAACTGGCGTTAACCTGAACAACGACCGCGATGCGAACGTGATCGCTGTAGATCCGGACGTAATCCCGCTCGGCTCCACCGTGAAGGTCGAAGGCATGGGCACGTATGAAGCAGCCGACACCGGCGGTGCCATCAATGACGACCGCATCGACATTCACGTACCGACAAAATCGGACGCTTATGCATTCGGGCGCCAGGATGTAGAAGTAACCGTAGTAGACTAACTAATAAACGAGCAAAACCCGTCTCCCCTAAAAAGGGGAACGGGTTTTTTAACGTGCTTGAGGCTGGAGAAAGAGCACCGCTCCGTGCTTCGGTTAACCAATTTTTGTGTACGGGTAAACGTCGCGTATACGACGGTAGTGGTATTCGCCTGCAGAATCTGAGGCCATCAGGCCGCGGAAAATATGTTCGGGTACGCCGCGGTACTCATAGACGTATCCGTCGGTAAATTCAATGCGAAGCAGTTCGCCGAACGGATCATAGCCGGCCTTTGCTAAATGGCTCGAGTAGATGCGGTACATATCCATAGGCCCGTGCTCCCTTCGGAGGATAATGAAGAAAACTCCCGGCTGCGGGCTTTGCCTACAGCGTTTTAATATCGGAGGATTCAAAATCATTCAGGCGGAACATGCAGTAGGCAAGGGTGAGAAATTCCGGGGTTGTTACGCAGGAATCCTGCATTTTATTTACGGAGGCTGAGACCTTCCAGCCGGAGTTTTTAAATGTAATCGTAGCGACCGTTACTTTTTCGCACCGGACGATGAGCTGCTCATGGCGGTTCTGGTAGATTTCAAGCTGCTCATCGTCAATCTGTCCCTTTACATGAAAGCGAAAGTACGGAAAAAATATTTGATCGCGCAGCTCGATTTCTTCTGCCCCGCTGCACGGCTGGAACATATAATGATAGCGAAGACGCCGGTGCATCTTGCCTTTTTTCACGCCCATCGCCATTCGCGTATGGCCGTGAGTATCTTTAAACCGGTACGCGTCTCCGGTACGCATATGGTCTGTGTTAACATCGATGGATTTGGCGTCGGCACGCTCAAGCAGGCCGATGGTTTCCCCTCCGTGGTTGTAAACCGGAACTGAATTGTGGGAGGAAAAGAAAAGTATATCGTTAAAGGTCCACTCCTGATTCTGCATAGATGCTGCTCCCCCTTTACGGTCAGCGCGGCATGCGCCAAACCATCCCGCTTTGTATCTATGTATGTGTACGCCTCCAGAAAGGGTATCGTTTCACTTATCAATGTCATTATTTCCCGTTTTTGCCTTCGGGCAAACCCTGGGGAAGGAAGAGAAGGCTGGAAAGCATCTGAAAAAATGTGCGATACTAAAGAAAAAGGAGGCTGAAAAAATGAAAGCGGCAGTCAAAGCATGGACCAGGGAGTTAGCAGAACGGGAGGAGGACGCAGCTGTTCTCACGAATCCGGCTGATATTTACTATGCGAGCGGCTTTTATTCGGAGCCGCATGAACGGCTGCTGATGCTTATTCTTTTTCAGGAGGGTGAGCCGGTGCTTGTGTGTCCGGAAATGGAAAGGGCGCTGGTGGAAAAAAACGGGTGGCATGGAAGCATTGTTACTTACACGGACAGCGAGGATCCCTGGGTAATTGTGAAAAAAGCACTTTATAGGCAGATGCCGAATCCCTTCCGGATTGCAGTGCAAAAAAACCATTTACCCGTGGCACGGTTCGAACAGCTGCAACAGATTTATCCGGGCGTAAACTATACAGACTTTGAGCACGTAATTGAGCAGAGCCGCCAGGTGAAATCGCCGGAGGAGCTGAAGCAGATTCAGCACGCAGTGGACATTGCTGAAAGAGCGCTTGAAGCCGTTGCGAAAGGGCTTTGGGAAGGAGTAACTGAACGGGAGGTTGTTCATCAGCTTGAAGAGGTGATGAAAAAGCAGGGAGCGGACGGCCCGGCGTTTGACACGATCGTCCTTTTCGGAGAAAAAAGCGCCTACCCGCACGGTGTTCCGTCAGAAGTCCGGCTGCAAAAGGGGGACCTGATTCTGGTGGATCTCGGCGCGCGGTATGGTCGCTTCTGCTCGGATATGACGCGTACCTGGGTGTTTGGCGGAGCTGATGAAATGGCACAGGAGCGCTTCGAGCTAGTATCAGAAGCGAAGGCAGCAGCGATAAAGGCATGCCGGGCCGGCCGAAGAATTGGGGACGTGGACAAAGCCGCCCGGGACGTGCTGACAGAAGCCGGCTTCGGCGATCATTTTATTACCCGTGTCGGTCACGGTCTCGGTATGGATGTGCACGAAGCGCCGTCGGTTCACGGTGGCAACAACGACCTGCTCGAAGCCGGGATGGTGCTCACCATTGAGCCGGGCATTTATATTGAAGGCTGGGGCGGCATCCGCCTGGAGGATGATGTGGTGGTCAGTGAGCAGGGCGGGGAAATCATGAACCGCCTGGAAACGCTTTTGGACATGTAACAGCCAACGTACAAGAAGGGCCTGGGCGCGTAATTGCGCCACAGGCCCTTTTCGTTATTTACGTACGGCTGTACGTATCGATAAAGGCAGTCAGGGAGCGGAACGTCTGCCGGGCGGCAGGCTTATCCATTTGAAATTGGTATTCGTGTTCCACCGGTATTTCATCCTTATCGTAAAAAATATCACAGACAGGTACGCGTCGGCTTAATAGGGCAGCGAGCCGCCGGCCCTGGGTGTCAAAGGAGTTTTTATTGCCGTCTGTAATAAACGTTGGCGCGAATTTTTCCGGCGGGCGCTGCAGCATCGATATTTCCGTGATTGCCGGAGCCTCCTCCCAATTGTACGTGCCAATGTACGCCCAGCCGATACGCTTAAACAGGAAGTGGTTGAACCACCCGAGCGGTGCGCCGGCAATCTGGCGGAGATCATACGGCCCGCAGAACAGCAGCACCCCTTTGATATAAAGCGGATCAATATGCCGTCTCACCGGCACCCACGGGGAGTACCCCTCATTCAGCTGGATGGCCGCATACTGAGAGACAATTTGTGCACCGGCAGAGTCACCGGCGAAAAATATATTCGTCAGATCGATGCCGTAGTCACCGGCGTGCCGTTTAATATAGCGGTACGCTTCATCGAGCTGGATTAACGGTGCCGGATAAGCGGCGGACGGGGCGAGTGCGTAATTGATGTTAATCACATTGTAGCCGGAGGCAGCCAGATAGGTGGCGTATTTGGAAGCATCCTGCTTATCTCCTCCAACGTAAGCACCGCCGTGCATCCAAAAAATGACCGGCGTTTTTTCCTCTTTTTTCGTCGTTAAAATAATATCGAGCCGTCCGTTACGGTATTGGGATTCATAGTCAATATCCTGGTACTGGACCGTTTGTTCAGCTGCTTCGGCAAAGTCGGGAGCCTCCGTTTCAAGCCCGCCCTTAAAGGCCTGTCTAACGTACCAGGCGGCCGGTCGCGGTGAAAAGAACGCATAGGCAGCAGCTGCAGCGATCAGCCCGCAGGCGCCAAGGCCTGCCTGTTTGACTAGTTTGTGCATAAACATCTTCTCCTTGTGTAGGTTTTGTAAACGTTAACTTCTGCATACGTTACTGTATTCCCTTCTTAAGAAAAATTTAGACATTGTATTATTCAAAAGAACATTTGAATAAAAGGATGAAAGTGGTATAATATAATCAAAAGATGGTTTGAATATAAAAGGTATAGAAGCAGGGAGGAAACATTATGTCGCATGAAGGGCACAGCCATGATCACGGAACGACAAACCAGACGGCCCTGAAATGGTCATTTATTTTAATTACTGTTTTCATGGTCATCGAAGTGATCGGCGGTCTGTGGACGAACAGTCTGGCACTGCTTTCTGACGCAGGGCATATGCTGAGTGATTCAGCGGCGCTCGGCCTCAGCTTTGCAGCCATATGGTACGGCAGCCGCAGCGCGACCTCGTCGAAAACTTACGGATACCGCCGGTTTGAGGTGCTGGCTGCGTTTATTAACGGCCTTGCGCTGATGGTGATTGCTGTATATATTACGTATGAAGGCATTCAGCGTTTGATGGATCCGCCGTCCGTAGTCAGTACAGGAATGCTGATTGTGGCCACCATCGGCCTGATCGTTAACATTGTTGTAGCCCGCATTCTTCACAGCGGGGACAACCATGAAAATCTAAATGTCCGGAGTGCATTTCTGCACGTCATGGGAGATCTGCTCGGCTCGGTCGGTGCCATTACAGCTGCGATTTTAATCATGCTGTTTGGCTGGAGTCTTGCGGACCCGATCGCAAGCATGGTCGTTGCGGTGCTTGTCTTTATCAGCGGTCTCCGGGTGCTGCGGGACTCGGTGCACGTACTCATGGAGGGCGCGCCGGAGGGAGTCGATACGAAGCAGATAAAGGAACAGCTGCTCACTGTGGAGCACGTTAAAGATATTCATGATCTGCACGTCTGGTCGATTACGTCAGACTTTCCGGCGCTCAGCTGCCACCTGGTCGTTGAAGAAGGCACGAGCCAGCAGAAGGCATTGAAAAATGCCAATGAGCTGCTGCACAGGGAGCACGGCATCCACCATACGACCATCCAGATCGACATGGAAAACCGCGACATCTGCGAAGACACGATCTGTAACTAAAAAAGCCGCCCCTTTGGAGGGCGGCGCATGAACCGGCCGTTACCGAACGGGCGGTTTATTTTATTTGAAGGCACGTTTTAGCGCATGAATGATTGTGGCCCACGCCTCAAGCGCGGTTTCTTCATTTCCCATATGGGTAAATCCGTGGCTGGTCGTAGAAAAAGGATAATGCTGCACAGTGACGCCGGCTTTTTCCAGACGACTCACGTATTGCGTTGCCTCCCGGGCGAGCGAATCATATTCAGCAGTGATGACGAGCGCTGGAGGCAGGCCTTCGAGTTGTTCAGCATATAATGGTGAAGCGTAGGGATGACGTGCATCCTGCGGTGTCTGCAGGTAGCTGTCATTGAAAATCTGCGCAATGTACGGCGGAATGGCTGTCGAATAAGCCGGCTTCTCGTAAGGGTCCGTCTGCAGGTCGAGGACGGGATAGTCAAGAATCTGCAGCTTCGGGAGCCTGTGGCCGGTATCGCGCAGCATCATGCTTCCCGTGGCGGCAAGATTGCCTCCGGCGCTGTGGCCGCCTAGCACGTAGTTATCCATCTGCAGTGACAGGCGCCCGGCGTGTGCGGTCAGCCATTCGACAATTTCAAACACCTCAAGCACCGGGGCAGGAAAGCGGGTTTTCGGCGCTAAATGGTAGTCGATGTTTACAACCACACACGGCACTGCAGCAGCAATATATTTGCACCAGCCCGCATCTTCGCTGGCGCTGCCCATCACAAAGCCGCCTCCGTGCAGGTTGATATATACTGGAAGTTTTTTGGAAACGTCCGCGATCGGATAATAAATATGTACCGGTGTGGCTCCAGGTGTCGTTTCGACCAGATACGAGGAGGTGCTGGCCGAATCAGCCGCCGGCGGGGTAATATACGACTGGGACTGCTGACTGACGCGTTTTTGAAAAGAGCGCAGCATGGCTGCCTGCGTAGACGTTTTCCATTTCGTCATAAGTAACTGCTTCCTTTCCTGAAAAGTATTAACAATCATATTCCTGTTTTCAGGCAGAAATAAACAGGACACGCCTGCGTGAGGCGTGTCTAGCTTTAAATTTCTTTTTCGCGCTGAGGTCCAAAGGCTTCAACGAGCAGCCAGATGCCGGTGAGAATGTGCATGAACATACCAACGACGGGGATATAGGCAACAACGGA
Organism: Marinococcus tarijensis; assembly: GCF_054971385.1. Taxonomy (NCBI): domain Bacteria; kingdom Bacillati; phylum Bacillota; class Bacilli; order Caryophanales; family Bacillaceae; genus Marinococcus; species Marinococcus tarijensis. The sequence goes on from NZ_JBQOJA010000005.1 coordinate 62,067, forward strand.
CGTAATGATGCCGAGAATGTTGCCTGTTTTCTTTTGCTTATCATAAATGGACGCGATAAGAGCGATAATATGGACAACAAGCATAATATTCAGCGGCAGGTAGCCTGTGCCGATAATAATGAGCCCGCCGATAATCGGGATACCAAGAAACAGTTCAATCCCGCCGGTGACCCATTTGAGTATCCGGGACGTTTCCATGAATGGTTGCCTCCTTTTAATGTGCGTACACCACTATACGTCTTTTCCCTGGAAAAGGTTTCATTACGCATACAGACGTGAAAGGACTGATTGCTATGGAGAATAAAAAAACAATGTTAAGATAAAAGAGTATATTATTATGTACCATTTTCCCCGTTTGATCCAGCGTCATTCTTTTCCGCCGCCGGCGCGTATTCTTTCCTGATAAAACACCGTAAAACTATAAAACATAACGCATGCAGAGGCATGTGTCATGAAAGGAACGAAACATATTGGATTTTTTGGAAGCAAACGATGGAGTCGTTCTGCTTGTCGGTTTACTGCTGGTGGCCGGCATAATTGTGGCTAAGTTTTCGAACCGGCTCGGGCTGCCGGCCCTGGTGCTGTTTATTCTGATCGGCATGCTGATTGGAAGCGACGGCCTCGAAATTATTTATTTTGACAATGCCGAAGTAGCCCAGCTGGTCGGTATATTTGCCCTTGTGATTATTCTGTTTGAGGGTGGTCTGCAGACGAAATGGGCAACGGTGCGCCGGGTGGCGGTGCCGTCTATTTCGCTCGCGACCGCGGGCGTGGTGATCACGTCCTTATGTGTGGGAGGCACGGCTTACCTGCTGCTCGACTTTACCTGGTACGAAGCTCTGCTGCTTGGGTCCATTGTCGGGTCGACCGACGCGGCCGCCGTTTTCGCCGCTCTGAAGGAACGAAATATTAAAGCCAAGCTCGGGGCCACGCTTGAAGCCGAGTCGGGAACGAATGACCCGATGGCTGTTTTTTTAACTATTTCTTTTATTGAACTGCTGACAAATATGGACGCCAACATCTGGATGCTCATTCCGTCATTTTTCTGGCAGATTGGCGCAGGCATTATACTTGGGCTGCTGTTTGGCCGTTTCGCTTCGTTTTCGATCAATCACATTGGCCTTGAATCCAGTGGCCTTTACCCGATTTTTTCGGTGGCCTTTGCGCTTCTGGCCTACAGCGTGACGGCGGCTGTTGGGGCGAGCGGGTTTCTGGCAGTATACATAGCTGCGCTTGTCATCGGCAACTCCGAGCTTACGTTCCGTTACTCGATCTTTCAGTTTAATGAAGGATTCGCCTGGATGAGCCAGATTCTGATGTTTATTATTCTTGGTCTGCTCGCTTTTCCGGGTCAGGTATTTACGGCAGACGTGATGCTTGCCGGTATTGCGCTCTCCTTTGTTCTGATGTTTATCGCCCGTCCGCTTGCCGTTTTTATATCTACGGCATTTCTCGGCTATACGATTAAGGAGCGAACGTTTCTCTCCTGGGCGGGCCTGCGCGGGGCGGTGCCGATCGTACTCGCAACGTTTCCGGTGGTCGCCGGCCTCGACAACGCCCAGCTGATTTTTAACCTTGTATTTTTTACCGTACTGACGTCCGCGCTCATTCAGGGCTCAAGTATCTCCTACGTGGCGAGACTTCTCCATCTGGTTGGGCCGAAAAAGGAAATACCGTATCATTCCATCGAGCTTGTCAGCATGGGCTCGGCGAATGCGGAAATGGTGCAGTTTGAAGCGAGTGAGGAATCGGCGATTGTTGGGAAACAGCTGTATGAAATCAACTTTCCAAATGATGCGACCGTGAGCGCCATGGTGCGAAACAATGAACTCGTCACCCCGGGCGGCAATACCGAGATCCAGGAAGGAGATTTTCTGTACATTCTCGTTTCCAGACAGCAAAAGGACGATCTGCGGCGCCTGCTCAACCGCAAGAAGCACCCTGAACCTAAGACGTCCCCGTAATGGACCGCTGCCTTCCAATGGAGGGCAGCTTTTTTTAATCTATGGGAAGCGCTTGCATATAATTTATTGATACAGCAAGCTTTCATTCGTTTTCATTCCTGCTGATTTGTATTAAGATAGAACACGTGCAGCTTCAGGAAAATAATGAAAGAACCGAGGCGAGACGGATGTCTATTATTGATATAATTACGCCGGTGTTTATGATGGCCGTGATGGTTGTGATCGGCCTCGTCACCTCCAAAATGATCGATGTATCGGTGGAAACGCGCCGTTTTATCTCCTTTGTGGCTATTAATTTCGCGCTTCCGGCCGTAGTCGTATACAGCATTTTTCAGCTTGAATTCAACAGCTCCACGTGGGCGTCTTTTGCGATGGTTTATGCATGTGCGCTCGGGCTGACGTGGACCGGGATGGCTCTTGGCTATTCGATCGGGCGCTCGTTTCAGTATACTGACATGGAAGCCCGCCAGCTTGCGATTGTGTCAGGGTGCGGCAATACCGGCTTTATCGGCATCCCGCTTATTACAATTTTGTTTGGAGCAGAAGCAGGGTCGTATGCGGCGGTGTATGATGCCGGGACTATGACGAGTGTGTTCACGATTGGTATTTTGCTGCTGAAGCCGGGGCGCTTTTCGTTCCGGCAGCTGACAGCCATTTTAAATACGCCGTTTTTGACGCTTGTCAGTTCGGTGCTGCTTGCCTCCGCCGGTATTATGCTTCCGATGATTTTTCTCGAAACGGTAAACACCATTTCAGGGCTGGCCGCGCCGCTTGCGATGATTCTGATCGGACTTTTGATTCCGACGATTACGTCTGCGAACTGGAAAATGGTGAAGACCGGGTACAAGCAGTTTATGGGCACCGCCGTACTCGTAAAGGTGTTCACCGTGCCGGCGGCGGCCTGTCTTCTGGTTTGGCTGCTGCCGATTCCGGAGCTTCTCGGTAAAATCATCATCGTGCAGGCGTCGATGCCCACCTTTACACTTGCGACTGTATTATTTGAACGCTACATTCACGGCGGGTCCAAGCAGCTTGGTATCGTGGCACTGATTGCAACAACGGTCATCAGCCTGCTTCTTTTGCCGATCACCGTGTTTATCGCGCAGCATATCGCCGGATGAACCGAAGCGCCCTGAGTGCTTCGGTTTTTTATAGAGGAGAACTAGTTAAATTTTTAGTTAACATATTTTTATACTTGTAAATAAGAAGCCGATTTATTTTTAAAGAACGGGAAATAATGATTGTAAGCGGTTAATAATTTTGATAGAGTAAAGTAAAATAATGAAAATATAAAGTAAATTTTTACTGAAAGGAAAGGGTTGCAATGGCTACCATTAAAGATATAGCCGCCAGGGCGCATGTGTCTGCTGCAACGGTGTCACGGGTGCTAAACCACGATGAGACACTTTCGGTTTCGCCGGATACGAAGGAAAGAATCCGCCAGATTGCCGAAGAGCTAGCCTACGTGCCGGTGAAAGCCCGGAAGAAGAACGGTGTGAAACGGAAAAAAAGAATCGGGATCGTGCTGAATCAGCCGAGTGACCTTGAAAAAGACGATCCGTACTTTTACCCGATCCGTCAGGAAAGTGAAGACGAGTGCATGCGCCAGGACGTTGAGCAGGCACGGATCTTTTATCTGCCGACCATCCAAAACGACCCGGCCGTGCAGGAGGTGGATGCCTTCATTTTAATCGGGCGCATCCATAAGGAAGTAGCAGAATTTCTGCAGCGAAACAATAAGCAGCTTGTATTTATCAGCCATTCGCCAAATGATGAACAGTTTTCCTCGGTGAGCATTGATTTTGAACAGGCAGCCGGTAAGGTGATGCGTCATCTGCTTGACCAGGGCTATAAAAAAATCGGCTATATCGGAGGCCTTGAGGCTGAAAACGGCTTCCGTCGCAGAGTAGAAATTGAAGATAAACGGGAGACTGTGTTCAAGCAGCTGATGGATGCTTCGGGCTATTCCTACAAAAATAATATACACATTGGCGAATTCACGATGGATGATGGTTATCGGCTGGGAAAAAAAGCGATCGGGCAAGGCAGTCTGCCGGAAGCGTTTTTTATTGCCAGCGACCGGATGGCGATGGGGGCGCTTCGTGCGTTTCAGGAGCAAGGGATACGCGTCCCGGAGGATGTGGCGATAGGTAGCTTTGATGGCACCGAGCTTGCCCAGTATGCGAGCACGCCGCTTACCACAGTGAACATTCCGACCAAGGAAATGGGCCGGATGGGTGTACGCAAGCTGTTAATGACCGGGGATTCGGATTTGCCGATGAAATGGGTACTGCCGTCCAAGCTCATTGTCAGGGAGAGCTGCGGCAGCCGGATGAACAAGCTGCTGGAGTCATAGAAAAAGGGAAAATCCTTTTTCTGCTTACTTTTTTGAATACGCTTACACATAATTTGAGGGGGAATACAAATGACAAAGTTAACGTTTATCGGAGCCGGAAGTACTGTTTTTGCCAAAAATATCCTTGGGGACTGTATTGTCTCGCCGAAGCTGCAGCACCTCGAGATCGCGCTTTACGATATTGATATGGAGCGGCTGAATGATTCCGAACAGATGCTGAACCATTTAATTAATACGTATGAAAGCACCATCAGGGTTACGGCGTATGATGACAGAAGAGAAGCCCTGCGCGGAGCCTCCTATGTCGTCAATGCTATTCAGGTGGGAGGGTATGAGCCGTCTACCGTCATCGATTTCGATGTGCCGAAAAAATATGGGCTGGAGCAGACGATTGGCGATACTAACGGAATTGGGGGAGTGTTCAGGAATCTGAGAACCATTCCGGTGATGCTTGGAATTGCCGAAGATATGCGGGACGTGTGTCCCGATGCGCTGTTTATGAATTATACAAATCCGATGTCAGCACTGACAAAGGCTATGACAGAGCACGGAGGCATCCGCACTGTCGGTCTGTGTCACAGTGTGCAGGTATGCGTACCGGAGCTGTTTGAACTGCTTGGCATGAATGACGAAGGCGTGAGCGCCAAAATCGCCGGCATTAATCATATGGCCTGGCTGCTCGAAGTGAAAAAGGACGGCGTCGATCTGTATCCTGAAATCAAGCGGCGTGCCAGAGAAAAGCAAAAAGAAACACATGGTGACATGGTCCGCCTCGATATGATGGAAAAATTCGGCTACTATATTACGGAGTCCTCGGAGCATAATGCAGAGTACTATCCGTACTATATTAAGCGGAACTACCCGGAGCTGATCGATAGATTTAACATACCGCTTGATGAATATCCGCGCCGCTGCGTGCATCAAATCGAAGAATGGAAGCAGCAGCGTGATCAGTTTGTCGAAAACGAACAGCTGACGCACGAACGCTCGAAGGAATACGCCTCGTACATGATCGAAGCGATGGAATACAATGAACCAATTGTGATCGGCGGCAACGTCATGAACACGGGCGGGCTGATTTCCAACCTGCCGGAGGAGGCGTGTGTGGAGGTGCCGTGTGTCGTGGATGCAAACGGCGTTACTCCAACATATGTGGGTAAACTGCCGGAACAGCTCGCAGCGCTGAACCGCAACGTGATCAACACGCAGATCATGAGCGTGGAAGCAGCAGTCTCCGGCAAAAAGGAGCACGTTTATCAGGCTGCGATGCTTGATCCTCACACGGCCGCCGAGCTTTCGCCGGATGATATTACCGATATGTGTGACGAACTGCTCGAGCGCCACGGCCACTGGATGCCGGCCCTGCAGTAAAGAAAAGCGTAAAAAAGCACCGGAGCGGCTGCTCCGGTGCTTTTTGTATGATTAATCTTCTCCTTTTTTAATTTCACGCCCCTGCAGGTCGTATTCGCGGTAGCCGGTATTGGCTTTGAAAAGCACCTTGTCGTAACGTCCGGATTGTGCTTCTTTGGAAACCAGTGTACCGATCCAGCCGCCGAGAAAGCCGAGCGGTACGGATACGATCGCCGGGTTGGTGAGCGGGAAAATCGCCTGGGCGGCAATAAACGCGCTGCCGTCCGGGTTCATGACGTTCGGACTGATAATTACCAGGCCGACGGAGCTGATCAGGCCGACCGCAATTGCGGTAATAGCTCCGTTTGTATTAAAGCGTCTCCAGTAAATCGTATACACAATAACAGGCAGGTTCGCACTGGCGGCCACACAGAACGCGAGTGCCACGAGAAAGGCTACGTTTAAGTTCTGGGCGAAAATCGCAAGTGCAATGGAAAGTACGGCCACTGTCAGTGAAGCAGTACGGGCTGCAACCACCTGCTCACGTTCGGAGACTTTCCCTTTTTTAATGATTTGTCCGTACAGGTCGTGGGCGAAGGCGCTGGCTCCGGAAAGCACAAGGCCTGCCACCACGGCGAGAATAGTCGCAAATGCTACGGCACAGACGAAGGAGAACAGCAGGTCACCGCCGAGCGCCTGGGCAAGAAGCGGTGCGGCCATGTTACCGGCCGGGTTGGCATCAATGATTTCTGTTCTGCCGACAAAAATCGCTGCGCCAAAGCCTAAGCAGACGGTTAGAATATAAAAGATACCTACGATCCATGTAGCCGTAACAACGGAGCTCCGGGCTGTTTTCGCGTCCTTTACAGTAAAGAAGCGCATCAGAATATGTGGAAGCCCGGCTGTACCAAGTACAAGTGCAATCATGAGGGATAAGGAGTCAAGCGGCAGCTTATCCTGCTGTCCCGGATTCAGGAAATTGGTTCCTGCCGGCGTCGCCTGGCCTGCTTCCCGGAACATGGCAATGACGTTAAAGTTAAACTGCCACAGTACCATGATGGAAATAATCAGTGTACCAATCATAAGTAGTACAGCTTTTGTGATCTGTACCCAGCTGGTGGCGGTCATACCGCCGAACAGTACATATGTGGTCATCATGACACCTACGAGAATAACGGCCCAAATGTAAGGAATGCCAAACAGCAGTTGAATCAGGGCTCCTGCCCCGACGAGCTGGGCAATCATATAAAAAATAACGATGGTAATAGTACTGAAGGCTGCTGCCCCGCGGATTTTTTTCGCGTCAAAACGGGCGTTCAGCATGTCGGCAAGCGTGTACTGCCCGAGGTTACGAAGCGGTTCAGCGACCACAAACATAACAACAAGGTAAGCAACTAAGTAACCGATACTGAAAAGAAAACCATCAAAGCCGTATAAGGCAATGGCGCCGGCAATCCCGAGAAAGGAAGCGGCCGATAAGTAGTCCCCGGAAATCGCGAGGCCGTTCTGCCAGCCGGTCAGCCCGCCGCCGGCTGTATAAAAGTCACTGGCCGAGCTGGTCTTCTTCGCTGAAAAGTACGTAATAACGAGGGTGAGGCTGACAATTAGTAGAAATAGTGTAATGACCGTTGCATTCATGAATGATCCCCCTTCGCTTTGCGTTCTTCTTCTTCGATGATAGCTTCGGCGTCTTTATCGAATTTGGCGGATTTACGTACATAAAGAATACAGAGCGTCCAGGTCATGGCAAACTGTGCGAACGCCAGGATCCATGCCCAAGTGATTGGTCCGATTGCCGAATTGTTCAGCACGTCCGAGGTAAGAATTAAAACCGGAAGAGCCAGGTAAAATAGCAGGAAGAACACCGCTAAGGGCGCAATAAATTTTCTTTTTTTCGACATGAGATTTTTAAACTTAGGGTTTTCCACAGCTTCGGAATATTTCACTCCGCCGCCAGAGGTAAAGGTTTCGTTGGTTGCATCAGACTCTTTTTCGACAGGCATATTTTTTCCTCCTTTTTCAAATAAAATTCAGTTAGCGTAGAGTAAGAGTATCGAAAGAAACGACATGCAGCAGAAAGGAAGGAGACAAATTAAACTTATAATATGAAAGCGCTTCCGTCAATCGAAAATGTCAGAAAAAATCCAAAATTGTTGCATAACAGTAGGTTGGAAACATAAATTAGTTCGAAACTACTAGTTAATAATTCCAACGACAAAAAATCTTTCATGAAAATAGGCCAGGACCGCGTTATTCGTTATAATAAGTCATGAACGAAAGGACGGGGTAATGGTGTGGGAAAAACAGTTTGAAAGTGAAAAATGGATCAAGCAGCAAATTGCTCAGTTGTACAACAGAGTGAACCAGGAGATGTACGATGTTGGGGTGAAAACGTTAAAGGTGGAGCTGTTACAGCACAAGTGTATTATTTTTGGGGAGCATAAAAGAGTGCCCGCGCTGAGGGCGCTCGAACAGCGCAATGAAGCTCTGACCGGTCAGGTGGATGCGGCGCTGGTGGATGAATTCAAGAAGCGGCTGCATCATCTGCTGGTCCAGGAGATGGATCTGCCGGTACGTACGGTGCTGAAGGATTTTGACCCTGTATCAGGGGCAGCGGCGACCGTTATTTACCTGGAAGAAAAATCGCGTTAGATTATATGACACCTTTCCTTACAAGCAGCCTGGATAGAAGTAAAATAAATACAAATAGTTAAGAAGAAGACCTGCTGTAGACCGGCAGTTCTTCTCTTTCCATCCAGACGGAAGCTTGATTCCTGTTAGACGGGAATGAAGAGGCCGGAGAAACGCAGGAGCAGACACCTGTGCCTTTCTCCGGCTTTTTTTATAAAAGGAGCGAGATGCATGGATCATCTGCATGATATTATTCCGCAGCTTTCTGCAGGCGAAAAACAAATACTGGCGACGATTACGAATGTGGAAGGGTCAGCGTACCGGAAGGAGGGTACGTCCATGCTCTTAAAGGCAGACGGAAGCTCCGTGGGCATGCTGAGTTCGGGCTGCCTTGAAGGGGATCTGCATTACCGGATTGAAGACGTGCATGCACAGGGAGCACAAGTGGTTTCGTATGACATGCTTGGCTACGAAGAGCTTTCCTGGGGAGAAGGAACGGGATGCAACGGGGTGATTGAAGTGCTGCTTGAGCCGGTCACGGAAGAGCTGGAAGCCTCTATGCGCAGGATGCACGCTTTCGTGAATCAGGGAGAAGCAGTGCTGAGGTGGGCCACGACTACAGAGAGCGGATGGTTCGTCTGCGGCGGGGAACCGTACAAAAAGGCAGAACAGTTAGCCGGGCAGGCGGCCTTGATGAAGCGCGGGAGCGGCCGTTCTTCTATTTTAGACAGCCAGGGCGAAAATATATTCGTTCAGAAAATCCTCCCAAAACCGAGGCTGTTTATTTTCGGCGCCGGCCCGGATGCGCTGCCGCTTGTACAAATGGCGACACGGTGCCGATACGCGGTAACGGTTCTCGACTGGCGCCCGGCCGCTCTGGAAACAGTCAGAAATGAGGTGCCGGAGGCCGGAAGGGTGCTCGGGTTCCCGCATGAATGGTGGGAAGAAACAGCGTTTCGCCGAGGAGATATGGCTGTGATTATGACTCATCATTTTGAGAGGGACAGGGAGGCGCTGGCGCATCTTTTACAGCAGCCAATGGGATATATTGGTGTACTCGGTTCAAAGACGAGAACGAAACGCCTGCTGCAGACAGAGGGCCTGCCGGAGATTGTTACAACCCCGATCGGTTTGTCGATCGGAGCAGAAGGCCCTGAAGAAATTGCGGTAAGCGTGCTCGGCGAGCTGATTGCTCTTCAAAACGCCGCGAAAACTGGAGAGGTGATGTCATGAAAACGGCGGTAATTTATTTAGCAGCAGGAAAAAGTTCCCGCATGGGCCATAATAAACTCGAAAAACCGTGGAGAAATACGACGCTCGGAAGCAGTGCGCTGCAGCAGGTGCTAAAGAGCAGCGCAGAGGAGGTTATCGTCGTGACGAACCAGTCTGTATGGATAGATAACAGAATATTCGAACAAAATAAACGTCCGGTACGTCTTGCAGCCAGTCCGCAGGCAGTGAAAGGGCAGGCATATTCCCTCCGGGCTGGAGTGAACGAAGCGGTGCGTATCGGAGCGGAGGCGGTTCTCGTCGTACTTGCCGATCAGCCCGGCCTGACAGCGGAGACGATTGACCGGTTAATAGCGCAGGCGGAAACGCAGACGTGCGATTTCACCGGAATGTGGACCGGCAGGCATTACCAGCCGCCAATGCTGTTTAAAAAACAGATGTTTGCTGCCCTGCAGAGTGTGGAGGGTGACCGCGGGGCTGCTTCTATTCTGCGGAGGACGCATACGTGGACAGGAAGCCCGTACGTAGGCTTTGAGCAATTCGAACAGCTTGATGTTGACACCGAGGAGGAATACAGATGGATGCTGCACACACACCAATAACGCCGGTGGTATGGATGCCGCAAACGGTACAGGAGGCTTTTGCTCTGTATCAGGAATACTACCCTGATGCCGAATGGATCGCCGGAGGCACATGGCGGCAGGTCGAGCGGGAAAAAGGGAGGATGTTTACCGGCAATGTGATCGTGCTTGAGCGTATATTCGGGCTCGCTTCTCTGCAGGAGGAAGAAAAGTACGTACGGATCGGAGCCTGTATGACACTCGAACAGTTAATAGAGGAGCCGGTCATTTCCCGGGAAATACTGGGGGAAACGCTGCGGCGGATTGCTGCTCCGGCTGTACGAACGCGAGGAACCATCGGCGGCAACATTATGTATGGACACGGAGACGCCCTGCCGGCTCTGATTGCGCTGCAGGCTGAGCTGGAAATCTGGAACGGGGAATCGTATGCCCGTATTCCGGTGGAAGAAGCAGCTTCCTATAACGGTGTGTTTCTATTAACAGCTGTGCTACTGCCAAAAACGCTGGAAAAAGATCCGGACAACATACACTTTTTTGAAAAAATCGGACGCCGGGAAGCATTCACTGCATCACTTCTTGCTGTAAGCGGCTGCGCCCGCAGGCAGGGTGACGGAAGCATGAGGGCGAGGCTTGCGTTAGTAGGCGGAAAAGACGCCCCGGTGCGGCTTCGTTATGCAGAAGCATGTGTGGCCGATCCCAAGTGGACCCCGGAAGCGTTCTTCGAGGCTGTTGCAGCTGATTATCAGCCGGAGGATGAACCATTTTCTTCAGGAAACTACCGCCTGCAGGCGGCCGCCCACTTATTTTTGTCCCACCTGTGGCTCGAAGATAATGCAGAAAAGGGAGGCGTGCATAAAGCATGAAACAGCCAGAACATCAGCGCCGGCCGGACGCTGTGCCGAAAACAACCGGATCCTTGAAGTATTTAACCGACCGCTTTGAAGAAAATATGCTGATCGGCAAAGTGCTGCGAAGCGAATACCCGCATGCCTGTATTAAAAGAATCGATACGTCAGCGGCCGAAGCGCTGCCGGGTGTTCATGCGGTGCTGACCCATCACGACGTGCCGGGGCTCAACCGCTTTGGCATCGTTATGCCGGACCAGCCCGTATTTTGTGAAGACAGAGTACGCTACACGGGGGATGCAATAGCCGCGGTGGCAGCAGATTCAAAAGAAACGGCAGATCAGGCCCTGGCAGCTGTAGTAGTGGAATACGAGCCGCTGGCTGTGCTTGATTCGATCGGGAAAGCGCTGGCTCCCGAAGCGGAACAGCTGCACGAAAATGGGAACATCCTGCATGAAGCCTCCTATACACGCGGGGATCTGCAGGAGGGGTTTGCGGGCTGCGCCTGTATTGTCGAAGAAACGTATCAGCTGCCCCGCCAGATGCACGGCTATATGGAAACGGAGGGCGGAGTGGTAGTCCCGGAAAGCGATGGGGGCATTTCTGTATACATGGCTACTCAGCACGGCTTTAAGGATCGTTTTCAGCTGTCGAGAATTCTGGACGCTCCGGAAGAGAGGATACGCATCATTTCAAGTCCAATCGGAGGGTCGTTTGGCGGCAAGGATGAGCTGAACCTGCAGCCGTACGGAGCGCTGCTGGCACTGAAAACAGGCCGTCCGGTACGTGTGCATAACACCCGGGAGGAGTCGATACGGGCAGGGTTGAAGCGCCACCCAATGGCGATTACGATGCGGACAGGCGCTGATGAAAACGGACGCGTACTCGCGCATGAAACAACCATTTATGCGGATACCGGGGCTTATGCCACACTCGGCCCGGCGATTCTGGACTTTGCTGTCGAGCATGCCAGCGGACTGTATCCCATCCCAAACATTACGACCACCGGTGTTTCCGTGTTTACAAATAACGGTGTAGCCGGGGAATTTCGCGGCTTTGGCGGCAATCAGGTGACGTTTGCGCTTGAGGGACAGATGGACCGGCTGGCAGAAAAGCTTGGAATGGAAGGAACAAAGCTGCGGGCCAGGAATATGAGACAGCCTACAGACGCCGGCCCGCTCGGTCAGGGAATCGCTCCGACGGACGGTGGACGAATAATACTTGAAGACGTCACCGCCTGGCAGCAGCTGCCGCTGAGTAATACAGGAGAGAAGACCCCCTGGGTAAAAAACGGCCGGGGCGGCGCTGTCTCCATGCACGGGGGCGGTCTTGGCTACGGACGGCTGGACCCTTCCGGCGGGCGGCTTGCCCTTACGAAGGATGGAAAGCTTGAAGCTGCTTTTGGATTTGAAGAATGCGGCCAGGGCATTGTAGCCGTAATTGAAACGGTGATGAAGGACACATTTTCCTGTAATGAAGAGGATATTGAAATAACAATCGGCGATACAAATAAAGTGCCGGTTTCGGGTTCAACGACCGCTTCACGGGGCACGAGTATGGTCTGGACGGCAGTGGAAAACATGAAGGCCTCTTTTCGCAGACAGCTGCTGAGCGAAGCGTCGAGAGTAACCGGCACGGCTCCAGCAGATTTGTACCTGGGGGCAGGAGGCATTCATAAAAGAGGCGCAGAGCCCTCGCTCTTTTTAAGCTACAGGGCACTGGCGGAATATGTACAGGACGGGGACATTGAGACACACACGTCGTTTGATTTTCCGGTGACCCCGGACGAAATTGACTCCGGTCATTATTTGTATTCCTTCGGCGGCGTGAGCGCAGAGGTGGAGGTGAATCTTTTAACCGGTACCGTTCGGGTGCTTGATTTGAAACAGTCTGTGTCCGCGGGTCCGGTCATGTATCCGCAGGGGTACAGGGGACAGATTGAAGGCGGCGGCATTATGGCGCTCGGGTACACGTTGATGGAGGACGCCGTGATGGACGGAGGCCGCTATCAGACGGAAAATTTCGATACGTATTTGATGCCGGGGATCAAGGACCTGCCGGATAATGTGACGGTAAAGCCGCGTGAAGAAGTGATGGAAGGGGACGCCCACGGGCCAAGGGGTGTCGGGGAAATAGGGACCATTGCAGTGGCGCCGGCCATTGCGGAAGCTGTTTACCAGGCCATTGGAGCCCGTCCGGAAAAGCTTCCTGTTTCAAGAGAATGGGTACTGCAACAGATTCAGCAAAGGGGGCTTCTGCCTTGGAACAAACCAGAAAAAATTCCCGGGGGATAGAGCGCCGGCAGGGCACATATGCGTGCACCTTCCGCGTCAACGGAGAAGAGGTGAGTGTCGATGCTTCCCCGATGGACCGGGTCGTCGATCTTTTAAGAGACCGGCTGCATGAAACAGGCACGAAAATTTCCTGCGGCATCGGCCGGTGCGGTGCGTGTTCGATCTGGGTGGACGGCCGGCTCACAAGCTCGTGTCTGCTGCTTGCCTACCAGGTGGAAGGAAAAGAAGTGACGACTATCGAGGGGATGGGTACAGAGGAGCGCTGCAGTATAGTACAGGAAGCATTTATGAACGAAGGAGGCTTTCAGTGCGGCTACTGCACGCCGGGCATGATTATGGCCGCAGAGTCGCTGCTCCGGCAAACGCCGGACCCGGACGATGAAGAGATCCGGGAAGGGCTGTCCGGGAACATATGCAGATGTACCGGCTACAGCGGCATCATCCGGGCGGTGAAAGCAGCCGCCGCCAATCTCGGGTAATAAATCAGGCCGGGGCGCGAAGCCCGGGCCTTTTGCGTGCCTGCATAGATTAAAAACCCATACAAAAAGCCGGCATGCCCAAGCTTGCCGGCTTCCCCCTGTTATATTTTTATTTACGTTACCTTCCGGAGTGGTATGACGGTCTTGTATCTGCGTGACACGGTGTCATACGCCTGCAAAAGCCTTCGCATCACTTCCACTTTCTTCTCCGAGTCGACGCCCTGATCCAGAATCGTACGGGATAAATCCATGAAGCTCTGATGCGGATCATCAGAAGATTCAAGCAATTCCACATAAAGCGTCTCATTTTTCTCCGACACTGCCATTCGCCCCCTTAACACTTTTTACACCATTGTCGAAAGGAAAAGTTCGTTACAACTACCGTACCACGATATAAATTTGGAAGAAATGCTAAATAAGTAACAATTCTAATTACAGATAGCGTGATTGAGAGGAGTCCGGTCTGATAAGAAAGACAGCAATTGCAGCCCGCATTTATAATATTGTAATAAAATACATGTGTTAAATGCTTTAGTATCAACACTTCACTGTTTTGGGTGAAAATGGAATACAGTAATCATCAAAAAATGCAGGCGGGAACTAGGTCCTGCTTTCAAGAATAAAGCCCTATCTTTTTTTAGAATGTCTGGAAAGCATGCTGATGCATAATGAAATGTGAAAATACTGGTATATAAGTAATTTTGAGATAAAGAAATCAAAAAGCACGAGGAAAGTATTAAATATGCATTTTAAAGGACTATTTACCTGTTTTTACCTTCTTCTTTATCGAAAAATCGATAAATGGGGAGTTTTTTTCACGTTTTTAATTGAAAAATGGCTGCTTTGGTTAAAACGTGTAAAAAATTTACAAGTATTAGCGCTTTGGAGTGCTGTAAAAAGTCGGGTTCAGACGCAGAGCTTTTCAAAAAAAGGATTCATATGACTGATATATACAGTTATACTTTGTAATTGGCATATATTAATATGTATGAAGAGTTAATTTCATCTGAACAGGTTTTTTCGCTTCCCAACCGAAATAACGCGTGCTAAAATAATTTTTGCGTGAAATTTTCGGCAGGAAAGGGGGAGAAATAATGGAATACATCTCGATGGCTTCATTGGCATGGTTTATGGGGTTTTTTCCACTGTTTGAAATTTATATTGCAGTGCCCGTAGCGATGGGGGCAGGGTTTGATCCTGTATCGGCTGTTTTGTGGGCGGCCGTGGGAAACTTTATGGCGGTGCCGACCGTGACACTTTTTTACCGCCAGCTGGAGAGAGTCAGCTTTTTCTCCAATTGGATGGAAAAATTAGCTGCGAACCGGTTCCGGGGCAAAATAGAGCAGTACGGAGGCTGGGTTGTTCTGCTGCTGGCTCCGATTGCAGGCGTCTGGGCCATTGCCGTGATTGCCAGGGCCATCGGCATGTCAAAGCGGACATTGTTTCTCTCCACGGGTATGAGTATTCTGATTTACGGTATTGCCATTGGCGGATCGATACAGCTCGGACTCGGCTGGTTTTAATATTGATGACGGCGCAAAAAAGCCGGCAGCACGCAAAATCATGCGGCTGCCGGCTTTTTCTGTAATTAAATCATCTCTTCGCGGCGGTGCTTGTTCCCGCGCCGGTTGATCTGCCAAATCCGGTACAGGTTGGTAACAACCACTTTTAGGAGGGCGTACGCTGGTATCGCGAGAATCAGCCCGAGCAGGCCGAACATACTGCTTGCAAACAGCAGGACGAAAATGACGGTGACGGGGTGTACCTTCAGCACACGTCCCATGACCTGCGGCGAGATCAGGTTGGATTCAAACTGCTGGATAACAACGACGCCGAGAATAACGAGCAGCGCGGTGATCGGGGATTGGAATAACCCGACGATCACAGCTGGTATAGTGCCGATAAACGGTCCGACAAACGGAACGAGGTTCGTCAGCATACAAACAATACCAAGAATGAGCACGTAATCGAGACCAATAATCCAGAAAAGGATCATGGAGAGAATACCAACGATAAAGCTGACGGTAATCTGTCCCTGGATATAGTTCGCAAGGGCGCGGTCCATGTCCTGTAAAATTTTGTGTACCTCCGGACGGTGCTCACGGTCTACAAATTTCAGCATAAAGCCTGGAAGCTTGTGGCCTTCGCGCAGAATATAGAAAAGCACAAACGGGATAACGAATAATACAATAAAGAAGCTGACGATCGCACTTCCAATGGTAACAATGGTAGAAACGAGAGAATCCGTAATTGTGCTGGCCTGGTCCTGCAGCTGAGAGCCTATAGAATCCATGGAAACATTATTTCCCTGCATGACTGACTGCACAGCCGGGTGGTTCTGATTGTTCATGATAAAGGACTGCACCTGTTCAAAGTACGTTGGAATCTGGTTGATCAGCTGATTAAACTGGCTGGATATAATCGGGCCGATTAAATTCACAATCAAAACAATGACGCCGACAAGCACACCGTACAAAAGCAGAATAGACAGCGAGCGGGGTATGTACTTGGAGAGCATAGTCACAAACGGTCGGAACAGGTAGCTTAAAATGCCGGAAATGATAATGGGAGCAGCAAGCGTTCCTACTAATACGAATAATGGCTGAAAAATATAGTCTACCTGCCGGGCCATAAAGGCAATGGCTAAAAAGACCAGTATACCTAACGATACACGAAACCATTTATATTGGTACATGTTTTGCAATCACCACTCTTTTCTTAATAAGGGATAAACGAAAATCAAGATGTTTGTACACATTCCCTTCATTATACAGGCGGAAACATAAAACTGTACTTAATGGCAGCAAAAAATTTCAAAAAAAGCATAAAAAAGCACCTGTTCCGAAAGGGAACAGGTGCCGGGTTCTGCTTTACTGAGTGGCGGAAGTGGCGGAAAGTTCTTTTAATTCCGGAGTCAGGACTTCTTCCGTTTCCGGGCTGAAGAAGTGGCAGCGGTCCATGTTGAAGAAAAGGTCAAGCTTATCGCCGGCATGGATACTGCTGTTGGCATCGACCCGGGCAATAACCTGCTTGCCATTAACACTGGTGTAGAGCATAGACTCTGCCCCATTCATTTCAGCTACTTCAATATCAAGACTCAGTTTATTTTTCGAGGAAGTTGTTCCGCCCATTACGTGGTGGATGTCTTCCGGACGAATGCCGAAGGTTACTTTTTCATCTGCGAATCCACGGTCACGCAGTGTCTGCATTTTGTTTTCCGGAATCTCAAGCTTGTGTTCGCCGAGTTCGAGAATATTGCCGTTGATTTGCCCTTCCAGGAAGTTCATCGCCGGAGATCCGATGAAACCGCCTACAAAAACGTTCGCAGGATGATCGTATACTTCTTTAGGGGAGCCGACCTGCTGCACAACGCCGTCTTTCATAATAACGATACGGGTCGCCATGGTCATAGCCTCTGTTTGGTCGTGCGTTACATAAACCGTCGTAGTGTTTAAGCGGCGGTGAAGCTTAATGATTTCTGTACGCATCTGTACACGCAGCTTCGCATCCAGGTTGGAAAGCGGCTCATCCATCAGAAATACTTTAGGGTCGCGGACGATGGCACGCCCAAGAGCCACACGCTGGCGCTGACCACCGGAAAGCGCTTTTGGTTTACGATCGAGATAGTCCGTCAGTCCGAGGATGTCGGCTGCGTTTTTCACACGCTGATCAATGTCCTCTTTTTTGAACTTACGGAGCTTCAGGCCAAAAGCCATATTGTTGTATACGTTCATGTGCGGGTACAGGGCGTAGTTCTGGAACACCATCGCGATATCGCGGTCTTTTGGGGATACGTCGTTGACGCGCTCATCTCCGATGTATAAATCACCGTCCGTAATATCCTCGAGCCCGGCAATCATGCGGAGGGTAGTGGATTTCCCGCAACCGGACGGACCAACGAATACGATAAATTCCTTGTCCTCAACATCAAGATTAAAATCATCTACTGCAGTAACGTCACCATCGTATGTTTTTGTAATGTGATTCATGCGGATACCAGCCATAATAAGTTCGCTCCTTTTGAAGAAGGTTTATGTTATCTGTTGTTTATATTAAAGAAAACGCTTACAGATTAATATAGACAACCTGAACAAAGTTAACAAAAGAAATGTTGTGCAGGGTGAATAGAAAAGCTTAGGTTTTTTGAGGATATTCGACTAAAACCGCTGCGTCCTGCAGCGGTGTCGAACTAACCTAAGCGGGCACTAGCTGCGTAAAAATCCACCCTCGGAGTGAATGACCTGGCCGACGATCCAGTCCGACTCGTCAGACAGCAGAAAGGCGATTGCTTTGGCTGCGTCTTCCGGCTGGCCGATCCGGCCTTTACTGAATTTTTTCGAAAGCTCTTTTTCCATGGCCGGGTCCATCCATCCGGTGTTGGTCGGTCCTGGGTTGACGGCGTTAACGTTGATATCATACGGGGCGAGCTCGGCAGCGAGGGATTCGGTAAATGCCCGAACTGCTGCTTTCGTAGATACGTAGGCAATCTCGTTTACCATCGGTCCGAGATCCTGTCCGGAGGTGAGGTTTACGATCTTTCCAGTGATGCCAAAATCAATCCACCGCTGGGCGATTTTCGTCGTGAGAAGAAAGGGCGTACGCATATTAACGTAATAATGCTCATCAAGCGATTCTCCGTTTAGGCGCTCGTAGCTGTCGTTAGCTGAATAGGCAGCGTTGTTGACGAGTGCGGTTGGAAACAGCGGCAGCTCGTTCAGCTGCTCGATGAGTTCATTCGGCGCGCCCGGGTTCGAGAAATCAGCTTCGATATAATAAATTTCGATGCCACGGTTTTCGAGATGCAGTTTAAATTCTGCAGCCCAGTCGATATCTGAGCCCCAGGTGGTGAAAATAATATTTTCCCCGCGCTCGGCAAGCAGACGGCAGACAGCAGCGCCGATTCCCTGATCATGGCTCACTCCAGTTACTAGTGTTGTCATTGTATCGTCCTCCTTGAGCTTCTCTTCTTTTAAATATGAAGGAAAGGCGCCGATAAAGTAAACTAAAAACTAGTTTGCAGAAGAGGATTTTTCTGCTAGAATAATAAAAAATGTTTGTGATCACAGATCACAAAGGAGCGAGTGCTGTGAATCAACCGTTTTTGCATGTCTCAACGTTACGCACAGAAGTATACAAACTGCTGAAGCAGCAGATCATTCAGGGAGAGCGGCGACCCGGCGAGAAGGTGACCATCCGGCAGATTGCCGGGGATTTCGGAGTAAGCACAATGCCGGTCCGAGAAGCGATTACTACGCTTAAAACAGAAGGCTTTTTATTTGAAGAAAAGCGGAGTGTCTACGTGAGCCGTCTGTCTGTCAGTGAAGTCCGCGAGCTGTTTGCCATCCGTAATAAACTCGAAGAACTGGCGGTCGCATGGGCCTTTGAACAGATGAATGAAGAAAACCTGCGCAGGCTTCAGGAGCGAATCGCCGAAATGGACCAGTACGCTTCGGATCCGGTGGAGTGGAGAAAGCAGAATCGGTTGTTTCACCAGATCTGGTACGAGGCTTCCCGCTCCGAACCGCTCATAAAATCGCTCGAATACGTATGGAGCCGGATTGAAGCATATATGAATATCTATACAAATATTGATTCGGACGTACACTCGATCCACATGTCGCAGGAGGAACACAAGCAGATGCTTGTGCTGCTGAAGGAAAACAAGCGTGAAGAACTGCTTCGGCTGAATGGAAAGCACGCGGAAAAAACAGCAGAAGCCATTATCCAGGCCATTTCCGAGGAGGATTCGACAAATGAGTAAACAGGAAGCATTTATGAATAAGAATCTGCGTCTCGAACCTACGATGAGCGGGAATCTTTCCGGCTATACGTTTGCAGTGAAAGACGTGTTCGCGATCCACGGCGAAAAAACGTCTGCGGGCCATCCGGATTGGCTTCGAACCCATCCGGAAAACACATTCACTGCGCCGGCGATTGAACGCCTGCTCCGAAGCGGTGCCGCGCTGAACGGAACGACCATCAGTGATGAATTAATGTACAGCCTGCACGGCGACAATGTGCATTACGGCATGCCGGTCAATCCGGCCGACCCGGAGGCAATACCAGGAGGGTCCTCGAGCGGATCGGCCTCAGTGGCAGCGGCTGGCAGCGCCGGTTTTGCCCTTGGCACTGATACAGGCGGCTCGGTGCGCGTGCCATCATCCTATTGCGGTCTTTACGGCATACGTCCAACACACGGGGCCGTATCACTTGAAGGCGTCGTGCCTCTTGCTCCGAGCTTTGACACTGTCGGCTGGATGAGCAGAGAGCCCGGGGTCTTACAGAAGGTAGGAGAGGCGCTGCTTCCGGCGGGGGAGGAAGAAACCCCGTACCGGGCCATCTGGTGGGAGGAAGAGGCTTGGGCAGAATATGCCGATGAATATAAGCAGGCACTTGGAAAAGTGTTTTCCGCCGTGCAGGCGCAGGCAGAAACGCTGAATGAAAACAGGCTGGCGGAGGACTCACTCGCAGAATGGGCCGAAGTTTTCCGGCTGCAGCAGGCCGTGGAAATTGGAGAAATGCATCAGGAGTGGCTCAGGGAGCATAAACCGTCGTTTGGGCCCGGGGTCCGGGACCGGTTTGCATTTGCCGCAGACACCCGGCGGGAGGATTACTCCCACATATTTGAAAAACGAAAGCAGCTGCAGGATGAAGTGCAGCAAAGGCTCGGACAGGACACGGTGATGGTTATTCCGACCGTGCCCGGGCCGGCACCGAAAATTCAGGCCGGGGAAGACGAGATTCAGGCGGTGCGGAAGCGCACGATGCAGCTGACCTGTATTGCGGGTATCGGCGGGCTGCCGCAGGTGACCATTCCAATGGAAATGCCGGGAAAAGCCCCGGTCTCGATTTCAATTATTGCCAATCGGAACGATGACCGCCGGCTGCTGTCATTTGTCCAGCATGTCGTCCGGTATCTTCAGCATACTGATTTATAAAAGGGAGCGATTATCATGATCTCATTTGATCCGCACCATCATCCATATGCATCCTACCGCACGCCGACGTACGGTAAAAAAGGCATGGTGGCCACGTCACAGCCGCTTGCTTCCCAGGTAGGGCTCGACATTTTAAAAAAAGGAGGCAACGCTGTGGATGCAGCCGTCGCTGTGGCAGCAAGCCTGACTGTGCTCGAGCCGACCTCCAACGGCATTGGCGGGGACGCCTTTGCGCTCGTCTGGATGGACGGCGAGCTCCACGGCCTGAATGCCAGCGGCTATGCGCCGGAAGAGCTTTCCATCGACGGGCTGTACAAAGACGGCTATGACGAGATGCCAAAACGGGGGCCGGTACCGATCACTGTTCCCGGGGCGCCGGCCGCATGGGCCGAGCTTTCCCGTGCTTTTGGGAAACTGCCATTTTCCGAATTGATCGCCCCGGCTGTGGCTTACGCTGAGGAAGGCTATCCGGTAGCGTCCACGCTTGCAGCGCTGTGGGAGTCTGCCTTTGAAACACTGGAACAGGAGCTCGATCCGACAGTATTTGCCGACTGGAGCCGGGTGTTCGCGCCGGAGGGCCGTACACCGGCAGCGGGAGAGCTGTGGAGCTCTAAAGAGCATGCAGAGACGTTAAAGGAAATTGCGGAAACAAATGCAGAATCGTTTTACCGCGGAGACCTGGCGAAAAAAATAGACATTTATATGCGGGAGCAGGGCGGCTATCTGCGCTCCAAGGACCTGGCGCTGTACAAGCCGGAGTGGGTGAAGCCGATTTCGGTGCATTATAAAGGCTATGACGTTTGGGAGATTCCGCCGAACGGTCAGGGGATTGTGGCGTTAATGGCACTGAACATATTAAAAGAGCATGATTTTCAGGAGCGCGACAGCGTTAACACCCTTCATCATCAAATGGAGGCGATGAAGCTTGCGTTTGTGGACGGAGAGAAATATGTGGCCCAGTCGGATGCCATGACCCGGAGCACAGAAGAACTGCTCTCTGATGCTTACGGAGAGGCCCGGCGCGGTGAAATTGGAAACGAAGCGAAGGTCCCCGAAGCAGGGGACCCATACGGCGGCGGCACGGTATATCTTGCGACTGCGGACGGGGAAGGCAATATGGTGTCGTTTATCCAGAGCAATTACATGGGATTCGGCTCAGGAATGGTCGTTCCGGAGACCGGAATTGCCCTGCATAACCGGGCGCACAACTTTTCCATGGATGAAAAGCACGCCAATGGCCTGATGCCCGGCAAGCGTCCGTACCATACGATCATTCCCGGCTTTTTGACAAAGGGAGACGAACCCGTCGGCCCGTTCGGGGTGATGGGGGAGTTCATGCAGCCCCAGGGCCACATGCAGATGATCATGAATACGATTGATTTCGGCCTTCATCCGCAGGCAGCCCTGGATGCACCGCGGTGGCAGTGGAAGCGGGATACCCTGATTACGGTGGAGCCCGACTTCTCCAGGGCAGCCGCTCAGGCGCTGAGCCGGAAGGGCCACACGGTAAAAATAGAAACAGAGTCCTCGAGCTTTGGCCGCGGACAGATTATATGGAGAGATCCGGAAACCGGAGTGCTCTGCGGGGGCAGTGAATCCCGCACAGACGGCAATGTAGCTGCCTGGTAATAAAAAAAAGAAGAGGTGGAAGTGATGCAGTGGAAAATTTTTCTGGCCTTCTTCCGGGTTGGCATTTTTGGCTATGGGGGAGGCCCGGCGTCGATTCCACTTGTGCAAAAAGAAGTGGTGGAGCACTATAACTGGATGACCGACGAGGAGTTTGGCGATACACTCGCGATTGCCAATACGCTGCCGGGACCGATCGTCACCAAGCTTGCCGGTTATATCGGCTACAGCCGCGGCGGCATTCTTGGGGCACTGAACGGGGTGACAGCGATCGTCGCCCCAACGGCAATGTTAATGATTTTGTTTTTCAGCATCCTGTCCCAGTACCGGGACGCTTCATGGGTGAGCGGCCTGGCAAACGGGGTGCTGCCTGTAGTGACGGTGCTGATGGGAGTGCTGACCTGGGGGTTTATTAAAAAATCCGGCGTCGACCTGGGATGGGTAAAGACGATCGCATTTATCATTGGAGCCGCTGTGGTGCTTGGTATGCTCGGAGTGCATCCCGCAATCGTCATTGCCGTGCTTCTGATTGCAGCACTGGTGCAGAAGGATTCGGCTAAACGAGAGGAGGACACCTCCACGTGATTTACTTAGAGGTTTTTATGGCGTTTTTTATCCCGGGGATTCTCGGTTATGGAGGCGGGCCGGCGTCTATTCCGCTTATTCAGCACGAAGTTGTGAACCGGTACGAATGGATGAGCGTGAGTGAATTCAGTGAAGTGCTGGCCATCAGCAACGCCCTGCCGGGGCCGATTGCCACAAAAATGGCCGGCTACATCGGGTACGAAGTCGCCGGCTGGCCGGGGCTTGCTGCCGGTCTGTTTGCGACCGTTGCCCCGTCGTTAATTTTAATGATTGTCCTTATGGGCTTTTTATACAAATACCGGAACTCTCCGAAGGTAAAACGACTTACGGCTTACGTACGTCCGGTCATCGGGGTGCTGCTCGGCATTTTAACGCTGCAGTTTTTCACCAGTGCCTGGGAGGGTGCGGGCGGCTGGCAGACAGCCGGCATGCTTGTGGCAAGCTACCTGCTGCTTGAAAAGACGAAGCTGCATCCCGCGCTGGTCATTGTGCTTGCGATCATCTACGGCATTTTGTTTTTAGGATGACGGTTCTGAAGGAAGAACCGCCTGCATGGATAGTAAAAATCCCTGAAAATAACTGTCGGTTCCAGTGATGCTCCATCCGGCCTGTTCAATGTATGAATGGGTGGGCCGGTCGAGGTGGCAGCCATCGCAAAAATGCTTCCACACCGGGGTTATATTGTGCTGCAGCTTGGCTGCGGCGGGTTGCGGCATCTGGACGTGCTCGAGAAAATAGGCTTCGGCGCCTGGTTTACATACTCGTTTTAACTCCTGCAGCACCCGGAGAGGATCGCCTACAGAACAGAGCACGAGTGTACAGGCAAGACTGTCAAAGGTGTTGTCCTCGAAGGGCAGCCGTTCAGCCGAAGAGCCGAGCGTACGGATAGGAACCTGTGCGTGCAGCTGCGCCGGCAGAGACAGCAGGCGCATTCGGTCATTTGGTTCGATGGCAGTTACTTTGGTGGCTGCCCTGTAGTAAGGAAAATTTGCGCCGGGGCCGGAGCCGATCTCGAGAACATGGCCGGAGAGAGAGGGAATATGCTTCTGCCGGAGGGCATAAAGAAACTGATTTTCCACTGGCTGCATGATCGGAGTATACAATAGAGGAAAGATGTTCATCGTACCGCCGCCAATCTTTGTTTTTTTATAGTATAACAAAACCACCCTCTGCCGTGCAGAAGGTGGTTTTCTGTATTTAGGAGGAGTGAAGGGAAGCATTCGGATGGGACACAATGCAGGTCACATGGCCATCGATCGTAAAATCGGTTACGTGATTCGGGACGAGGAAATGGTCCCCTTTTTGAATTGGGGCGCTGTCGGTCAGATTATCGACCGTTCCGCTGCCTTCAATAACGCTGCAGAGCAGAAACGGTGCTTCGCACGTAAACGAAGCTGTGCCGTGCACCTCCCATTTGTAGACGGAAAAGTAGTCTTCCTCCACAAAGGTGGTGACTTCTGCCTCGCCGTCGGATTCGACGGAGGGTTCCACTTTCGCATCTTCATGAGGGAAATGAGTCACGTCGAGGGCCTGCTGCAGATGAAGCTCCCGCTTGTTCCCTTCATTATCGGTCCGGTCGTAGTCATAGACGCGGTAGGTGACGTCCGAGTTCTGCTGGGTTTCCAGAATGAGCACGCTCTCGCCAATGGCGTGCATCGTGCCGCTCGGTACGTAAACAAAATCACCGGGTTTTACCGGTACTTTCCGTAAAAAGGCGTCCCATTCGCCGGCAGCAATAAGCTCTGTAGCCTCCGACCGGCTGTCGGCGTTGTGCCCGGTTACTAGCTCCGCGTCTTCATCGCAGTCAATCACGTACCAGCATTCGGTCTTGCCGTATTCGCCGTTTTCGTTAGCAGCGGCGTACTGGTTGTCTGGATGCACCTGTACGGAAAGATCCCTGGCCGCATCAAGAATTTTGGTCAGCAGTGGGAAACGGTCGCCTTTTAACGAACCGAACCACTCCCGTTTATCCTGCCAGAGGTCCATGAGCGTTTTGCCCGCATAAGAGCCATTTGCTACGACGCTTGAACCGTTCTGGTGGGCGGCAAAGACCCAGGCCTCCCCAGTCGAGGCCGACGGGATATCGTAATGAAAATGAGTATGTAGTTTATCGCCTCCCCAGATGCGTTCCTGAAAGATTGGTTGAAAAAAGATAAATTGATCCATGTTCAGCCTCCGTTTATAGTTGTGTCTCTCTTATTTAATATGACAAAGAGCAGAATGCTTTGCAATTCCTGTGTGAATGTTTATGAAAATCCGTACGTAAATTTTTTCCGGCTTCAGCGGAAATACGACCGGCGGACCACCCTATTATAGGATATAGTAAAGGTATAGAAAACGGGAAAAGGGAGGCATTGCTGCCTATCGAACTTCTATAAAGCATGCCTACACTTTTTTTAATTGTCCAGCTCCGAATGTTACCGGCTGCGGTCCGTTCCGCGTTGTGATTAGAGACTCCTGTAAATAGATGGGCGTTTTTCGAATCCAGTTTCGACATGCAGCCGTTCAAGCCGTTGGCTTCATCCTGAGGTCATCGTCTGCGACGATTCCTCTAAGGCTTACGCCAGCCGGTTGAAGCGTCTGGGCAGCATGTCTCCACTTTTTTTATAAAAAAATTTCTTTTGACATTTTGCTGACACACAAACCACTTATAGTAATAAATGTAGAGGCCGCCACGGCTTATAACACTTCCGCGCCGCACCATGATTAACTTCTTAGAAAGCGGAGTGAAAGCCGGCTTCTGATACAGTTGCCACGTAAACGGCATCGAATCATCATTTTCTTCCGCCCTATATTTGCTGCATTGTCGAAAGGGAAAGTGCAACAAATGGCTGGCACACTTGAAGAAAAGGTGAGGATATGCAGCTTACTGGTTACCAGGACCTTAAATATGTTGACCCCCCTAGAACAACGATTGATCGTCCTGTAACTGCAGAAGAAGCCGAAAAGCCATGTGGATACGATGGCCCTATGCAAACAATCCAATTGTGTTTTAGCTGGGTTATTATTGCTCGGCTTAAGAGCTGCACTCACTCGGGTAGTGCACTCTTCATGGAATTACCCCCTAGATTCATATAGCTGTACGCCCTCGTTCCCCCGCGAGGGTCTTTTTTTTGTACCGGACCGCAGGGAAAACCCGTTTGTTCCTGCGCTTCGTTGATTTATAATGAAAGTACATAGAGAAAGGAGAGAGCATCTATGAGCTCGATTCTTGTAATTGAAGACGAAACATCAATCAGTCAGGTGCTTCGGGCCTATCTTCAGAAGGCGGGATTTGAAGTGACTCAAATATATGAAGGAAACGAAGCCGTGGAGACGTTCGACCGCGGAGCATTTGATTTGGCCTTAATTGATGTCATGCTTCCGGGCCGGGACGGCTGGGCGGTGCTTGAACATATCCGGAACACGAGCGACTGCCCGTGTATAATGCTGACTGCTCTCGGAGATGTGGACTATCGTTTAAAAGGATTCGACGGCGGGGCGGACGACTACATTCCGAAGCCGTTTGAAGGAGATGAAGTGGTGGCCCGCGTCCAGGCTGTACTTCGGCGCAGCGGTAAAACAGCTTCTTCAGCGGAAGAGGAGCAGTACCTTAAACGATTCGGCAGCCTGGTCATTGATGAAAAGGCGTACGCCGTGACACTGAACGGCCTGCAGCTGGACCTGACACCGCGGGACCTCTCATTGCTTATTTTTCTGGGCAATCATCCAAATCAGTTCTTTGACCGGGAGCAGCTGATTTCCCATGTATGGGGCATCGATTACGAAGGGAGCGACCGCGCAGTGGACCTGGCCATCAAGCGGATCCGCCGGTCGCTGAAAAACTGGCCGGTGGAAGAAGGAGAAATCAGAACGCTCCGGGGAGTGGGGTATCAGCTCAGTGTTAAAGAGGAATAAAGATAAAAAAGTTTCGCTGCTCCGCTACTGGACGACACGCTATTTTATTACGCTGTGCATCGGTTTAATTATTATCGGCCTGATTTCATTTTTCTGGCTCCGCTCCTACAATCTTGAACGGGGACTGAATGTTACCTCGTTTCTGGCGGATGAAATTTCAGAGGATTTAGCAGGTGCAGAAGATAATTCGATTGGCTTAAATGCCGACCTTGCCGCCTACGTGCGCGAGCGCCAGCAGGCATTCGATATTGAAACAGAGCCGCTTGTTTATGTCGTGGATAATAACGGAAACATCGTGTCCAACTCGTTGTTCGGAAATTCCCTCTATCAGGATCCCGTTGTATTTCCGGATTCATTTCTCGAGTCCGGCCCGCAGACGGTGAAGGTGCAGCAGGGGAGTCTGGAGCAGTACCTGGTAAAATCACGTATCCAGAACGACAACGGTTCCTTTGAAGGATGGGTGGTCATTGTCCAGCCGGCTGATTCATTAATTAAAGTTGGCGGCCAGTACCAATTGGTCGGCATTCTGCTGGTGAGCCTGGCCATATTGGGATGGCTTACGATTTACATCCTTTCCAAGCGGATGCTGCGCCCGATCAAGCAGATTGCTGAAGCCTTTCAGCGTGTGAAAGAGGAAAAGTACGCGATACGCATCAATACTGAAGCGAAGGAACGGGAGGTTGATGAACTGGTTACCGGCTTTAATGATATGACTACGAGGCTGGGTCAGCTCGAGAGCATGCGGACGGAGCTGCTTGCCGGTGTTACGCATGAGTTAAAAACGCCGGTCACTTCCATCAGCGGGATGGTCCAGGCAGTCAAAGACGATGTAGTGACGGGAGATGAGGCAAAGGAATTCCTGAGCGTGACGCTGGCTGAAACGGGCAGAATGCGTAATATGATCGCTGATCTGCTGGAATTTAATACCTTTTCCTCTCAGGGTGTGCCCACAGACATGCAGCCGTTGACGCTGGAGTCGCTGTTGAACGAAGTTATTCACCAGTGGTCGATTTCAAATGACACGGACCGGCTGGATATCCAAAAGCTGTACGGCGAACAGACACATGCGGTTTATACTGATCCCATGCGCTTTCAGCAGATTATGGTCAATCTTTTAAATAACGCAAACCAGGCAATGAATAAAGAAGGAACTTTAACTATTCAGTGTAGAGAAAAAGACGATCAAACGGTGGCAATTGAAGTAATAGACAGCGGTATGGGAATTGACGAGGAGGAACAGCTGCTGGTGTTTGAGCGCTTCTACCGGGGAGAAAATAAAAAGTACAGCGTGCACGGCCTCGGTCTCGGCCTGCCGTTCAGTAAACTCATCGCCCAGGGGCTTGGCGGTGATCTGTATCTGCAGTCGAGCCGGCCGGAAAAAACAGTGTTTGTATTTGAACTGCCGCAGGACTTCCCGGACGAGGAAACGAATCATGAAAAACAAACAGATGTAATGTAAAACCCTCTGCCTGACTTCTTCCTGACATGTTTCACTTATAAGATGAAGTGAGAATTCACTCTATGGATAAAAAAGAGGTTGAACTGATGAAAAAATGGATGTATGCCATCATTACCGCCTGTATACTATCGAGTGTGGCCCTGCCGGCCAATGTATCGGCGCAAAAAAGTGAAGCCGAAATAGAACGGATGGGCACAGATATCCGGGAGAATAATTTAATGGAAAAAGCAGAGCGTTACGGCATAGCTATTAAGGATAAGGATGAACAGGCCGTAATTGATGAAGTGCTGCTGTCGGAATGGAAGGAAAAAGCAGCCGTTTATGGCGTGGATGTTACTGAAGATGTGTCGCAGATGATGGCGGACGTAAGGGAAGTAGAAATTACCCAGGCCGCTCAGGCGCTCGGTATTGATGCAGAAGGAAAAGATGCAGAGGATATACTTGAAGAAATTTTAAACAACTATGCCGATGAAGCTGAAGCAGAGGGACTGTATCCGTTTGAACAGGAGCTATAAATGTAAAAAGCAGCGTTCTCCCAAAGGAGGACGCTGCTTTAATGCGGTTACGGGGTGTACGTTGGGTCAAACGTCGGAAGCTTTAACAAATTGTCTGTCGTTGACTGATCCGGATGGGTCCGAAGATAGGCCGGGGTGTTTGGATCTTCCGGATGGACGGTGTCCACGCGTACTTTATCCCCGCCGTCTACACGGTAATAGTAATCCTTGCCTTCATCAATGCTTGCGATCGCTTTTTCGATTGTTTCCTCGGTACCGTCCACCAGCTGTATATGCGTAATGTGCTCTTCCTTTTCCCGGCTGCCGCCTATATGAATGGCAGTAATTTGATAATCCATGAAAAGCCTCCTTATATTATTCGTATATTATGCGTGTTTCCCGAAATATAAATTTTTAATCCGGGGGTTTCTGCCTCAGAATTTTATTTACTAATGAAAGAAGGACCAGGAGAGCTACAAACTCTCCTGGTCCTTTTAAAAATATTTATGATAATTGCCGGTCTTCCTGAAAATAAGCATCAATCACTTTAAGTTCATCGTAGGGCACATGCTGATCGTTGATCACCTGATAGCCGCCGAACCCAAGGCCGGTAATCACGACCAGGTCACCAGTTTCAGCCAGCGAGAGCGCCGTATGGATGCCGTCCTCGCGGTGCTTTCTTTTGTATACATTTTCCGCTTCGGGATCCTGGAAGCCCGAGGCAACGTCATCGACGATCCGCTGCCGGTTATACGGGCCGGGGTGGTCGACGGAAACAATGATATGATCTGCTTTTCCGTCCACCGCTGCTGCCATTTTCGGACGTTTGGCCGGGTCCCGGAGACCGATCCCGGTAATCATGAGGATAAGCCTATTATGGGGCAGGCTTTTGACCGTCTCCACGACCAACTCCAGCGCGTCAGGCGTATGGGCGTAATCAAGGATAATCTGCTTACCCGGATAATCGGAGACAATCTGAAAACGTCCTTCCGCGCCCTGAATACCTGGAAGAGAGGACAAAATTTCGGATACCGTGTAGCCGACAGCAAGACACGATCCCACCGCTGCCAGCGTGTTGGAGATATTATATTCACCAAATACCGGAGCTCTGGCTAAGTAGGAGCGTCCCTGCACAGTGAGCAGAAAGCTTGAGCCGCCTGCATCCGTGCGGATGTTGCTCGCCATAATGTCTGCAGGGCGCCGGATACCGTATGTCCAGACCGGGCCGTCGAACATGTTTAAAATGTCCTGGGCCATGCCGTCATCATCAAGGTTCACCACGGCCTGGCGCGATTGCTCAAATAATTTTAATTTTGCCCGTTTATAGTTCTCCATCGTGCCGTGAAACTCCATATGCTCGGACACGAGATTGGTGTGCACGCCCACCTCGAATTCGAGGCCGTGCAGCCGTTTTAAATCGATGGCAATAGAAGTTGCTTCCATCGCTACTGTACGTGTACCTTCTTCATAAAAGGAGGCGAAAATATCATGCAGGTCTGCCGCTTCCGGCGTAGTAGGGGTGGTGGGCTTAAACGGGTGCTTGTTGTTTTTAGACCATACTCCAGCTGTTCCTATAATGCCCGCAGGCTCTCCTAAATTGTTCAGCATTGACCGTATATAAGCCGTAACGGTAGTTTTTCCGTTGGTGCCCGTTACGCCGAAGAGGTTCATTTTTTTGTGAATGTGGTGGTGCAGATGTGCTGCGTAGTCAGCCATCGCCGTTTTGCTGTCCTCCACGAGAACGAATGTGACGGCCGGAAATGAGGCAGCAAAGTGGAGCAGTGTATCACGGTCGCTTCCTACGATGGTGGACGCTCCGTTACGGACAGCATCCGGAATAAACGTATGCCCATCGATATTTTTGCCCGGTATCGAGACAAAGCAGCCATTTTCCTGGATTTTCCGGGAATCATAAGTGACGTGAGTGATTGTCGATTCAATTGGGCCGAAAACATCCTGAAAAGGCAGAGAAGTATTTTTTTTCCAGTTCCATTTCATCTATTAGTTTCTCTCCTTTCTGCTTATAGTCACAACTACCGGGGCAGGAAGTATGTGTCATACCCCATTCCCTATCAAATGGATAATTAATCCTTGTTTCCTGAATACATGTTTTTCTATGATAGGATAAAAGATATTTCACATTTGGAAAAAATAATTGAAGACGGAAAGGAGGGCCAAGTTGAACCGCAAAAAATACAAATTGCAGACAAAAATTGGATTCCTGGTATTTCTGCTTTTGCTGCTGGTGATTGTTCTTGCAAACAGTGTTTATGCCTGGAATGAATTCCGTCAGGAAACCAACGATGCCAGGCAGCTTGCCCTGCAGACCAGTCGATCCGTGGCAGGGTTCCCGGCAGTGGAAGATGCTTTTGAGAATGGGGAAAAGCAGGAAGCAGATGTGATTAGTGAACAGATACGCATGCAGGTGAACGCAGACCAGGTATACATAATTGATCGAAACAGCGAGGTAATTGCAGGGGATGGCAAAGAGCTTGATCCTGATTCGGGGGATGCGTATACAGCTTTAGTATTCGGCGGAAGCTACGTGAGAGAGGGAAACACAGATAATGAAGAAGTCATCCGGAGTCATGCGCCTGTTTCAATA
Organism: Marinococcus tarijensis; assembly: GCF_054971385.1. Taxonomy (NCBI): domain Bacteria; kingdom Bacillati; phylum Bacillota; class Bacilli; order Caryophanales; family Bacillaceae; genus Marinococcus; species Marinococcus tarijensis. The sequence goes on from NZ_JBQOJA010000005.1 coordinate 93,401, forward strand.
GACTATGGCGATTATACCTCTGTGGAAGGAGCGGCTGTTGTTGAATATTCCAAAGCTGCCATCAGGGCAGATGTGTGGAAACAGACGGGCCGGACAGCTGCCATTTCACTGATTGTTCTGCTGATCGGAGCTGTTTGTACCGTATGGCTATCCAGAAGTATCCGCTCGGATACGCTGGGACTGGAGCCTTATCAGATTGCTGATCTGTACCGGGACCGGGCGGCTATTATTGGCTCTGTGCATGAAGGGATTATTGCGGTAGATAATAATGACCGGGTTACGATGGTTAATAAGGCTGCGGAGGAACTTCTTCAGCTTCCCCAAAACCACGAGGGACTGCTGATTGAAGAAGTGTTTCCCTCTTCACGGAAAGGAAAAATTTCAAAGGACAGCTCAGTGATTCGAAACGAAGAAATAATAACAGCTTCGAAAACCTTAATTGTAAATGAAAGTCCAATAGCTCAATATGGGCAGAAGGTGGGAAGAGTGTTCACATTCCGGGATAAGACAGATATGAAGCAAATGATAGAAGCATTCTCTGATGTGAAAAAATATTCTGATGATCTGAGAGCCCAGTCCCATGAGTTCACAAATAAGCTTTACGCGTTAATGGGTCTGCTGCAGCTCGGTTATTACAAAGAAGCAGAACAGATGCTTATGGATGAATCCAGCACTCAGCAAAGACACACGAAGATGGTGGTAGATCAAATTCAGGATGAAAAGCTTCAGGCTGTGCTTCTCGGGAAGGCAGCAGCGGCTTCTGAGAAAAAGACTAACTTTGTTATAGATTCGGAATCCTTTTTATCCATTATGCCAAGGCATGTAACTTTGACTTCATTAATTATTATTGCCGGGAATTTAATTGATAATGCAATTGAGGCGGTGAGTGGACAAAAGGAACGGGAGGTAAGTTTTTTCGTAACTGATATTGGCAAAGATATTGTCATGGAGATAAGAGACAACGGACCTGGGATGCCGGAGCATTTTCAAACTGAGCTTTTTCGGCAGGGCACTTCTTCGAAGGGAGAAGGCCGTGGCTATGGTATGACAAATGTTAAAAATGAAGTCGACGATCTGGGCGGAATGATTGAGGTAGACTCAAATCCGGAGGAGGGCACAGCGGTAAGTGTGTTTATTCCCAAAGAAAGAAACGAGGAGGGGTTAAGTGATGCGTAAGGCATTAATTGTGGAGGACGATTATCGTATAGGCATGCTGCACGAGAAATACTTAGAAAATATTAATGGTATAGAATCTGCGGGTCACGCTCTGAATGCGAAGGAAATGTGGGAACTGCTCGAGGAAAGACAAGCTGACGTGCTGCTGCTTGATATATATCTTCCGGACAGTATGGGAATACATTTACTTGAGGATCTTCGTCACTTTTATCCTGGCACAGACATTATTATTATTACGGCAGCCACAGACCGGGAATACCTGGAGAAGTCGCTGCGCGGCGGTATTGTTAACTATTTGATTAAGCCGGTGACCATTGAAAAATTTGAACAGACAATAAAGGGTTATTTATCAAAAAGAGACTCCATGGATGCTGTGCAAAATGTGAATCAGCAATTCATTGATGATTACCTGTCCCAACCGGTGGAATCGAAGCCTGCTGCAGATAAACGAGAGCTTCCGACCGGTATTGACTACTTGACGCTTGAAAGTGTAGAAAAGGCTTTACGCGAAGCCCACGGCGGACTCACCGCAGAGCAGGCGGCAAACAAAATAGGTGCTTCGAGAACCACGGCGAGAAGGTATTTAGAATTTATGATTTCTGAAGGAGAAGCAGAAGCCCGTCTGGAGTACGGCATTGTAGGGCGGCCGGAACGGCATTATTATGAAATTTAAGAAGAATTCGTTTAAGAGCTCTTTTTTTGTGAACAAAATGAACAAAAAGCATTAAAAAAATTAAAAATGAGTAATTTTGAAAACGGTTACAATTGACTGAAAAATCTTTAAGATTGTTGATACTATAAAGAAATGCGTGAGGAGGGGAAACATTGAAAAAAATAATGCTCTTGTTATTATCTATTACGTTTATCGGCGGCTGTTCCGCAGAGCAGTCTCAGGGTGAAGAAAGCGATTATCCGCCGGACTTAATTGAATTTGTGGCTCCAGCTACTCCTGGAGGCGGCTGGGACCTGACTGCACGGTCAATGCAGAGAGCTCTGAATAATAATGAATTGGTAGAATCTGATATTAATGTAGTGAATAAACCCGGCGGCGGGGGTGAAGTAGGCTTTCAGTATTTAAAAAACAGAGACAGCAATACGCTGGCTGTGAATTCGAGCCTTTTGTTCACCAATAATGCGTTAGGGTTAAGTGAATTATCCCATGAAGATTTCACACCGCTGGCGATTTTAGCTACGGAATGGCAGTCAATCGCAGTTGGACCAGACTCTGAGTATCAAAATCTGGAATCTGTCATGGAACAGCTGAAAGAAGAGCCGGAGTCTTTAAAAATAGGTGTCGCTCCGGGGCTTGGTAATGATGATCACCTTTCATTTATACAAGCTGCCCAGGAGTATGGTATAGATCCGTCAAAGCTGGACTTTTTAGTTTATGAAAGTGGCGGAGAAGTAGTTACTGCCTTACTTGGCGGCCATATTGATGTTGCGACGATGTCAGTCTCGGAAGCAAGTGAACAGTATAAAGCCGACCGGCTGGATATTGTAGGTGTCTCCTCAGGAGAGCGCTTGGATGAACTGCCAGAAGTACCTACATTCAAAGAACAAGGTGTGGATCTGGAATTTCCTCATTGGCGCGGGGTTATGGGTCCTCCTGATATGACAGAGGAAGAGATTGCTTATTGGGATGAACGCCTGCAGCAGATGGTTGAAACGGAGGAATGGCAGACGATTCTTGAAAACAATCAGTGGGATGATTACTACATGGATGCAGAAGAAACAGAACAATTCATGGACGAACAGGAGAAAACGTACGAAGAACTACTGACAAACGCTGGTTTGACAGAATAGAAAGAGGTGATTTGCATGACAGTGGTTAAATTATCGCTGCCCGCGGTGTTTGTACTAACGGCAGTAGTTTTTATCATCGCGACCTTAAATTTAACTCAGGCCCAGCTTGGAAATGCTTTTGGCCCGCATTACTTTCCAATGGGGGCTTCCGTACTGCTTCTCATTTTAAGCATCTTTTATCTCATTCGTTCCTACAAAGAACGTCACCTGGAACACAAGGAAGACGAAGATATACAGGCAATTGCTCAGGGCCGGACCCCGTATATTATTGTAGGAACGCTTGTTTTCGGTGTAGTGTATGCGCTTATATTTGATTTTACCGGCTATATTATTGCTACTCTGCTGTATTTAGGAGTGCTTATGTTCATTATCAACGGTAAATCCAAATGGCTCATCAATATACTTACAACACTTATTTTCACTTTTATGTCCTGGTACATTTTTGCGGAAATGCTGAATATCAGTCTGCCATAACGAATAGGGGGAACAAAAAATGGATTACGGATATTTTATAGACGGTCTAATGAATGCAATCACCCCCCTTAATTTACTTTTTGTTTTTTTAGGAGGGCTTTTGGGTACGATTGTGGGGATGCTCCCCGGGCTGGGCCCGGCTACAGGCGTAGCGGTATTGATACCGGTTACCTTCGGCATGGAACCGATCAGTGCGATGATTTTATTAATTGCCATTTACTACGGAGCTATGTATGGAGGCTCGAGAAGCTCTATTCTTTTAAATACACCTGGGGATGCATCAGCGATTGCAGCGTCGTTTGACGGTTACCCAATGGCAAAAAAAGGTCAGGCCGGGCAGGCGTTGGCTATAGCTACGATAGCTTCCCTGATCGGAGGAACAGTAGCGGTCGTAGGCTTTACTTTTCTTGCAGGGCCGTTGGCTGATTTTGCCATACGCTTTGGACCGGCCGAATATTTTCTGTTGATGCTTTTTACACTTTCAGCTATTGTATCCCTCTCCCGCGGAGATATGCTGAAGGGGTTTATTTCTATGTTATTTGGATTAGTGCTGAGTACTATTGGGGTAGATGCTCAAAGCAGTGTTTATCGTTTCACAATGGGACTGCCACAGCTGACCGAGGGCATTGATTTTCTTATAGTTATCATCGGCATTTATGCTGTCGGTGAAGTATTGTATAATTTTATCGCCATTAATCGGCCACCGGAAAAGAAAAACAAGGTGGAAAGCCTGTGGTTTACCAAGGAACAATGGAAGGCTTCAAGAATGCCAATCGTTCGAAGTGCTCCGCTTGGTTTTTTAATCGGGGTGCTGCCTGGCGCAGGCGGATCTATCGCTTCGATGCTTGGCTATACTACTGAGCGGCAGTTATCAAAGACTCCAGAAAGATTCGGCCAGGGAACGGCTGAGGGGGTGGCAGCTCCAGAGTCAGCAAATAATAGTGCTTCTGTAGGTGCCTTGATTCCATTGTTAAGTATGGGAATACCGGGTTCGGGAACAACAGCTGTCTTATTAGGTGCTTTGGTGATGATTGGTATACAGCCCGGTCCATTGTTGTTCGAAAGTGAACCAACAACCATTTGGACATTGATTAACAGCATGTTTATTGGAAACCTGTTTTTAGTAGTAATTAACATTCTATTGGTTGGACTTTTAATTAAAGTACTTGATACGCCATCGCATATTCTTTATCCATTAATACTGATGCTTGGGTTTATCGGTGCATACACGCTCAGCTATAGTACCATAGACTTCTATATTTTATTAGCTTTTGGCGTGCTCGGTTTAGCATTTAAACTGCTGCGTTTCCCGATCGCTCCTTTAATTCTGGCGTTGATTGTGGGACATGATATGGAGCAGAATTTCCGCAAGAGTTTAATTGTGTCCGACGGCAGTCCTTCGGTGTTCTTTTCTTCGCCAATCAGTATCGTGCTGATTATTATGATCATTTTATCGATCAGCGTTCCTTTCATTTTGACCGCAGTAAAAAATAATAAAGCAAAGCAGGCATAATTCATTTAAAGGGCAAGGACTCAGAAGAGTTCGATGCCCTTTTTTTCAACCTGTGCTACAATGCAGGCAGAATGATAGTGATAAGGAGAAAAAGAATGAAAATATGTACGGTGGATGCTTTTACGAACGAGGCTTTTTACGGGAATCCGGCAGGCGTATGCCTGCTGGAGGAAACGGACCAGAAGTCTGAGACATGGATGCAGCAGACAGCTGCAGAAATGAACCTTTCGGAGACCGCGTTTTTGGTTAAAAAGGGAGAGGGCGAATACGGAATACGCTGGTTTACCCCGTCCGCTGAAGTGGATTTGTGCGGTCATGCGACACTTGCCTCCGCGCACGTACTGTGGGAAGAAGAAAAGGTTCCGGAAACGCAGGCGATTACGTTTCAAAGCGCGAGCGGGCCCTTGGCTGCTTTTCAAAAGGAAGGAGCCATCTGGCTTGATTTTCCGTCGGAGCCGCCGGAGCCTGCGCCTTTAAATGAGGAACTGCTCCAGGCTCTTGGGGTGGAGGCGCCTGTGGTGGAGCAGAACCGGATGGACGTTATTGTAGAAGTCGATTCCGAACAGACGCTCCGGGACCTCGTGCCGGATATGAAAGCATTGGCCCAGCATACGACGCGGGGGTGTTTAGTTACTTCCCTGTCGGAAGAAGAGGGGATCGATTTTGCGTCACGCTGCTTCTTTCCGGCTATTGGTGTAGAGGAGGATCCGGTAACGGGTTCGGCGCATTGTGCCCTCGGTCCGTACTGGGCAAAGCGTATGGCAAAGCAGAGCTTCACGGCCAAACAGCTCAGTAAGCGGGAAGGCATTGTAGAGGTGGAAATGCACCGCAGCCGCTGTCACATCGGCGGGCGGGCAGTGACCGTCATGAAGGGCGAGTGGCTCGCCTGATAAAGCGTGAAAGGAATCTTATCTGTAAAATAGAAGTGGGCGCCCGGCATTAACAGGCGCCCGCTTCTATTTATGTTTTGACGAAGGCATGCCTTCCCAGCGATCAGCTTCCTCCATATGAATGCCGAACTGGTCGAGCGTGCGGTAGGCAATATGGTCGACCAGTTCATTGATATCTGCCGGCTGATTATAAAAGGCAGGCATCGGCGGAGCGATGGTTACGCCGAGTTTGGAAAGGGCGAGCATGTTTTCCAGATGAATAGTGTTAAGCGGCGTTTCCCGCGTCATCAACAGCAGGTGCTTGCGTTCTTTTAAAACCACGTCGGCTGCGCGGGCGATAAGGTTATCCGCAAAGCCGTGACGGATGGAGGCAGTCGTTTTCATGCTGCACGGAGCGATAATCATGCCTTCGGTTCGAAAGGAGCCGCTCGATATGCGGGCGGCCTGATCCTTCGAGGAATACGAAACGTCTGCCAGCGCTTCTACCTGGGACGCTGTGTACGCTGTTTCAAGCGGAATAGTAGCCTTTGCCCAGGAGGATAAAATCAGATGGGTTTCAATGTCGGTGGATTTTAGTATTTCGAGCAGACGGATGCCGAAAATGGCGCCCGTTGCGCCGGTAATGCCAATAATAATTTTCAAAAAAAGAACCTCCTTCATGAAGGCCGTAGGAAGACCTTGTTCGCTCGTTTGATTGTATCATGAGTGAGAGCGAACGCGCATGAAAGAGGCGCCTGGGAGAGGCTGGACATATTAATCGGCCTGCATCCCCCGTCGACGTTATACAAAGATCCGGTAACGAAGGACGCCCGGTCGGAAGCAAGAAAAAGTACGACTTCTGCTACTTCCTTTGGCGTGCCGAAGCGTTCGGCGGGTATTCCTTGACGAATCGCAGCCGCTGCCTGCTCCGGATCATCCGGCGTTAGATTTTGTTGAATACTGGTGAGCATCTGTGTGTCGATAGCCGCTGGTGCCACAGCATTCACCCGGATGTTCGCCGGAGCTGCTTCCAGAGCGGCGGTTTTCGTCAAACCGGCTACGGCATGCTTGGAGGCAATGTACCCGGCCATGCCTGCTGAACCAATATAGGCGGCGTTGGAAGCGGTGTTGATGATTACGCCATATTTCTGTTTTTCCATTTGTCGTATCATATGCTTCAGCCCAAGGAAAATACCGGTCGTGTTTATATTCATGATCAAGTCAAACTGGTTCTTCTCCAGATCTTTAATTGGTGCGACCGGACCATTAATGCCTGCATTATTAAAGAAAATGTCTATTTTCCCGAAGGCTTCTGCTGCCTGACATAGTTTTCGACGTCCTCTTCCTTTGTTACATCGGCCTGGATAACAGTGACTGTCTGTTCTCCGCCCGTTAAATTGTTTTTAGCGTTTGTTAAGGCTTCTTCATTAACATCTACAAGAACAACGTCCGCTCCATTATCGAGAAACAGCTGGGCTGTTTCTTTGCCAATCCCGCCGGCGCCGCCTGTAATTAAAGCTGTTTTCCCATCCAGCATCGAAACCCTCCTAATAGTATTAAAATACGTTCGGTAATAAAGTAAGAAGATATACCTATATTATATTGAAAACGTTTCCAAAAATCAAATTAAACAATTAGATTTTTACAATGTAAGAAAATGTACATTTCAAATGGAAAATATCAGCTGTTTTTAGAAATAATGCACAGAGAAAATAATAAATTTGTGTGATGATAAACAATGATCCGTTGCATATTTCTCCGATAAAATAAAATTAATCATTAAACGAATGGATGAACCAATTAAACATGAATTGTTCGTTTTTTATTTAGGAGGTAAATATCATGCAGGTACGGCAGGATCTGAGACCAATTACTAGCGAGAAAGAAAGAATCCTTGGGCCGAAAGCTTATGTGGCAATGTGGTGGGGAGATACCATTATGATCGGCACATTCATGCTCGGTTCGAGTCTGATTCCGCCGTTTGGCGACCTGAACCTTTATCAGGCAGGGGCTGCACTGCTTTTGGCAAATATTATGGCCGCTCTGTTGTTTTCATTAAATGGATATGTAGGATGGAAGCACGGTATTCCGATGGTTGTTCAGCTTCGTTCGTCCTTTGGGCCGGTTGGCTCCAGAATTCCCGCCCTCTTACGGAGTATTCCGGCTTTGTTCTGGTTCGGCATACAGACTTGGCTCGGGGCGCAGGCGTTGAACCAGATTGCCTCGAGCTTTATAGGCTTTGAAAATGTATGGGTGTGGTTTTTCGGCTTTCAGGCCCTGCAGATTTTTCTTTCCGCTAAAGGCATTGAATCCATCAAATGGGTGGAAATCATAGGTTCTGTCATCATTATGGGCGGTATCATCTACTTAATTTTCCTGTTTTTAACGACGTTTGGATTTGAGGTGCAGGCAGCTGCGAACGTGGACGGCTCCTGGGGCATTCCGCTCTGGCTGGCGATGACCGTATTGGTGGGACAGTTTGCAGCTCTTTTGATCAACGTGTCGGACTACACAAGATACGTGCCGAAAAAGACAAAAACATCCACCTATATTAACGCTCATCTGGTTGGCATGGTGCCGCCGAGCATTCTGCTTCCATTTATCGGAATGCTCGGAGCGGCTGCGGTTGGAATTTGGAACCCGATTGATGTTATTTCCGAATATATTCCTTCCACCGTCGCAAGCATTATCGTACTGGTTTTTATTGCGATAGCCCAGGTGACGACAAACTTAATGGCCAACATTATGCCGCCGGCGCTCGTGGCGATGGACCTTTTTAAAATTTCCTGGGCGAAGTCATGCATCATTATTGGTATACTTGCTACGTTCACATGCCCGTGGTGGCTGATGAATGCTGCATATTTTACAACATTCATTGCTATCGTCTCCGCCTTTTTGGGGCCGGTATTCGGTGTGATGCTTGCAGACTTCTTTTTCGTGCATAAAAGGAATTATAATGTAGCAGCGCTGTACGAACAGAGCAAGCTGTTTCAGACTTTTAAAGGGTGGAATCCTGCAGCTATTATATCTATTGTTGTTGGTACTGCCGTTTCCTTTATCAATATCGATGGATCCTGGTTTATCGGCGGACTGCCGGCGCTGCTTCTCTACACTATATTGATGAAATACTGGATTGCAGGGCATGAACCGTATGTTCAGGAGGGTATGAATCAAAGCTTCAGTGAAGAAGAGTCAGTGAACGAAAAACCGGCTCCGCAATGGATAAAACAATAATAAGAAGAACAGGCCGCTGCCTGTTCTTTTTGTATTTAAATTCTTTTTTTAGTATAATTATACAAAAAGGGAGGCAGGGCGATGGTACATCTTATAGAACTTTTACAGGAAACCTATGACATCGATTATGCGGCGGAAGATATCCAGCAGAAAGCGGCGGAATTGTTTTTTCCGGAAATGAATGAAAAGGAAAAAATAGAAGCTGCCTACTTATTTGTGCGTGATGAAGTCAGCCATTCGTGGGACATTCAGGGTGAAACAGTTACCCGGAGAGCCTCGGAGGTTCTGAAATATGGGGAGGGGATCTGCTGGTCCAAGTCGCATCTGCTGGCGGCACTTCTCCGCTCGGAAGGGATACCCTGCGGCTTCTGCTATCAGCGGCTAAGACTCTTTGATGAACCGGCAGACGGCTACTGTATTCATGCGTTAAATGCCGTCTATCTTAACGAGGAAGAAAGATGGGTGCGGCTGGATGCAAGGGGCAATAAACCCGGTATTGATGCACAATTTTTTACCGATAAAGAGCAGCTGGCCTTTAACGTGGAGGAGACCAAGGACGAGCGGGACTACCCAGGAATATACGCGGCTCCGCCGGCAGAGCTCCTGGACGTTCTGGATCGTCATGGGGACCCGGTGTATATGTACCGGTACGCGCTGCCTGAGTCGCTCTCAGAGGGAGATGTTTAGAAAGAAGTCAGTCTGCATAAAAACAGGCTGGTTTTTTTGTTCCAATCTGCAGGACCCTGGTGTTATGTTCTTTATGGATAGCTTATGATTCATGGCATTCGGGTAAAATGAGAGTAATTGAAGAAAGTCAGGCAGGAGGGAAGGTCTATGGATTACTGGTACTACACACAGCATGACGAAGAGCACGGGCCGCTGTCGAGTGTGCAGATGCGGGCGTTAATTGATGAAAAACAAATCGGTGCCAAAACCCTGGTGTGGTCAGAAGCCACCGGTGGGCGGTGGCTTCCGCTCAGCCGTACGGTTCTCGTTGAAGCACTGGTGGAGGATGAAGAGCATCCGGGAGATCAGGCGAGAAGCGCTTTTATCCGGGCTTCGACCCGAATTAATCAATATGTCGGAGAAGAAGGCTCTGCAGATTTTCATCTGAAAAATCTGTTCTCCAACGTGTTTAAGCGGCACTCAAGGGAAGAAGCAGAGCTGGTGTTTATTTCCGGCACTTCTCTGACAACGCCCAACGAGCAGGAGATTCCACTTTCGTGGCCAAAGCCGTGGCTGTTTTCGCGTGTACTTCTGGTGCTTGTGATCACATATTTGATTTTATATGGATGCACGCTGTTTTTCGGCAACGTTTTGACAATTCCCGGCATGATCGCCATCGGTTCATTTGCTGCACCGTTTGCGCTCGTTGTGTTTTTTTATGAACTGAATGCGCCGAGAAATATCAGTATGCTCCGGCTGCTGCAGATGTTTTTCGTCGGCGGGGTGGCGTCGATTTTTGTCACGCTGATTTTGTATTCCTTTATCCCCATCGGTGAAATTGGGTTCTTCAGCGCTATCGTTATCGGTGTGGTCGAAGAAGTGGGAAAGCTGATTATTATCGCATACTTAATAAGGAAAACGCAGGTAAAGTATATTCTGAATGGGCTCTTAATCGGAGCTGCTGTCGGGGCAGGCTTCGCTGCCTTTGAATCCGCCGGCTATGCGCTTAATTTCGGCCTGCAGTACGGGACCGGTGTCATGATCGATGTTATTTTCGAACGCGGCTGGCTGTCGATTGGCGGGCATGTCGTATGGGGTGCCATTATCGGTGCTGCCCTGCTGCTCGTGAAGCGGGACGAGCCGCTCCAGAGAAAGCACGTGGCGGACCGGCAGTTTTTGAAAATTTTTATTATTCCGGTGCTTCTGCATGCAGTATGGGATATGCCTATTGCCTTGTTCCCTGACAGCCGTTTTGTACAGCTGATTTTGATTGCAGTGGCCTGGTATTTGATTTTGACGATGATTCAGGCTGGTCTTCGGCAGATTGCGGCTTTGCATTCAAATGCAAAAAAGCCGGAGCAGGCCGTCGAAGAAGAGCTGGAAGCCGAAGCGGTCTCCCGGGGACAGACGATGTCACGAATGGGCCGAAAAGATAAAAAAGAATAAGGAGCGGACAACCACATGCCTGAAGGACCAGAGATACGGCGGGAAGCCGATAAAGTGGAAAAAGCCCTGCAAAAGGGACCGATCATCGAGATGTACACGGCGTTTGAACGATTAAAAACTTACGAAGATCTGCTTTCAGGATCAGAGGTCAACGAGGTGGCGACAAAAGGAAAAGCGATGCTCATTCACCTGAGCAGCGGCTATACCATCTATTCGCACAATCAGCTGTACGGAAGATGGTATGTTAAAAACAGTTATACGTACCCGAAAACAAACCGGCAGCTCCGGCTCGCCCTGCACAATGAAAAGCAGTCTGCCCTATTGTACAGCGCATCGGATGTGGAAATTATGCTGACAGAAGAAATCTGGGACCATCCGTTTGTCTCAAAGGTCGGACCGGACCCGCTCAGTGAGAAAGTAACAGCGGATATGATTGTGGAGCGTACCCTGGATAAAAAGTTTCGGAACCGGCGTCTGACCTCCCTTTTGCTTGATCAGCATTTTGTCGGGGGCATCGGTAATTATTTGCGCAGCGAAATACTGTTTGCAGCCGGCGTTTATCCGGACCAGCGGCCCGCCGATTTAAGTGATAGGCAGGTCCGGAATCTGGCTGAAGAGCTGCTGGTATTAATAGAGCGTTCCTATAAACATAAAGGAATAACAACGGATGAGTCAGTCGTTGCACGGGCAAAGGCAGAAGGAAAAACATACAGCGAGTACCGGCACTGGGTGTTCAACCGCGGCGGGCGGCCGTGCCGGGTGGACGGCACAGAAATCATCCGTTTCACTGCCGGTTCGAGACGCTGCTATTACTGTCCGACCTGCCAGCAAAAATAAACGACGGGAGCTCCATCACCTTCATTTGAAAAAACGAACTGCTCCCTGCATAATAAACATGTTACTAAACATAAGTATTTACAGCAGCGATGGGGGATATGGTGGGGGATAAGCGAACTAAGCCGTTAAAGCTCGTGACATGGATTACGTTGTTGATTTCTGCAGTGATGCTGATTGCGCTTTGCATTACCGGTATCATCGTTGCCGTCGATACTGCTGACGACGTCCGGGATCAGCAGGCAGAAAAAGCATTGAACATTGCCGAGGCCGTCAGCCGTTCGCCGGAAGCAGCTGAAGCACTGCAGGCCGGTGAACGGGGCGGAAGTCTCCAGGAATATACAAAAGAAGTTCAGGAAGCAACAAACATGGAATATATTGTCGTCATGGATATGAACAGTGTGCGTTATACGCATCGGCGCGAGGACCGGATCGGTGAGGAATTTGCCGGGGGAGATGAGACAGATGCTTTAAACGGGAGAACGTACGTGTCGACGGCCGAGGGGACGCTCGGCGTTTCCATGCGGGCATTTGTACCGGTGATGGACGGGGGCGAACAGATTGGTGTCACCTCCGTGGGCATTCTGACTGACAGTATTCAGGAAGACATCTGGGCAGACCAGCAGACGCTCGTTCTGGGAAGCGGTATTGGTCTTGCCGCCGGTGTCATTGGCGCCTTCTGGCTGGCACGCCGGATCAAAAAAACGATGCACGGCCTCGAGCCGCTTGAAATATCGCAGGTGCTTGAACAGCGCGAGGCAATTATGTCCTCGGTGCGGGAAGGCGTACTTGCTGTCAACAGCAGCGGCACGGTGATTCTGGCCAACGATGCGGCCAGGGAGCTGTTCGCGGAAGCTGGCGCCGAAGAAGACCCGATCGGAAAAGATATATCCCGTTTCTTTGCGGATTCCCTGCTGAAAAGGGTCCTGCAGACTAAAGAGCAGGAGCTTGACCAGGTCCAGCAGCTGAAAGACGTAGAAATTATTGTGAGCTGCATGCCGGTGGTTTCGGATGCCACCCTGCTTGGAGCGGTGGCAACTTTTCGCAACAAAGATGAACTGACACGGCTCGTCGAGCAGCTGTCCGGGGCCAGAACCTATGCAGAGACGCTCAGGGCCCAGTCCCATGAGTTTATGAACAAGCTTCACGTCATTTCGGCCATGATCCAGACGGAATCGTATGAAGAGCTCGACGACTATGTAATGAGTATTTCGAGCAACTACCGCCAGGAGGTCGGATGGGTAACCGCGTATGTAAAGGACCCGGTGCTTGCCGGATATTTAATGAATAAAATATCCAATCTGCAGGAAAACGGTATCGAAGTGGAGCTGTCAGGAAGCGGTATGTGGCCGGCCATGGCTGATCCTGAATGGACCGACCATATGATCACGATTATCGGCAATCTGATCGACAATGCCCGTGACGCGATGAAGCATACGCCGTCCCCACATTTGTTTATGCATATTTACGAAGAGAACAGCTGTCTCGGCTTTCAGATCGAGGATAACGGACGGGGAATGGATGAAAAGACCCAGGCAGAGCTGTTTGAACGGGGGTACTCAACGAAAGGTGAAGGCCGGGGCTTTGGCATGTACAATACGAAGCGTTCCCTTGATACGCTGGAAGCAGAAGTGTTTATCGATTCCCACCCGGGAGAAGGGACAGCCTTTGATGTACAGATACCAATAGAGAGGGAGAACTGAAATGAGAGTATTAATGGTTGAAGATGACCCGATGGTAGCTAAATTTAACCGCATGTATGTCGAACGGGTTCCCGGGTTTGACGTAGCGGGGCATGCGGAAAACCTGGCGAAGGCAAAAGAAATGCTTCATTCAGAAGCGATTGATATTGTGCTTTTGGACGTGTATTTAAATAAAGAAAACGGTCTTGATCTTTTGGAGGAGCTGCGAAAAGAACAAATCCCGGTGGACGTGATTGCCATTACATCGGCCAATGATACCTCGTCCCTGCAGCGGGCTAAACGGCTTGGCTGTACGGATTACCTGATTAAACCGTTTCATTTTGAACGCTTCCGGGAAGCATTAATCAATGTAAAGGAATGGCAGAAAGCGTCGGGAACGACAAAGGAATGGGGACAGGAGGATGTGGACCAGCTGTTTTTAGCCAATAAGGGCACGCAGGAGGAGCACGAGCTGCCCAAGGGCCTGACGACAGAAACCTTCCGGATTGTCGGCGACGAGATTCTGCAGCATGCCGGCAGTACCTTTACGACGCAGGGGCTCGCAGAAAGTACGGGCATATCGAGAGTGTCCGTAAGGAAGTACCTCGCTTTTCTGGAGGGAGAAGGAGTGCTTAAAATCACGATGAACTATGCGGGAAGCGGCAGGCCGCTGCAGCAGTACACGATGCCTCCGGAACAGGTGGAAATACTTAAAGACTGGATGGAAAAGTAAGGAAAAAGGCTGGCAGTTTTGGTTATTTTGTTTACAAAAGTATGTGCTTACTTACAAAATGTATACAAAGAATCAAAACTTTATTATATTAGTCAGCAAGCGCTTTCAATAATCTGAAAAATAAGAGGTGAGAAGGATGAAGAATACGGTTGCTTCCGGCTGGAAATCATTATGGCATTCCCACCGGCAGACGAAAAAACTTCTGAATGTTTTTCAGACGGACCGGTCACCAACACGTCACAAGGAAGAAGAAATACAGGATCCTTCTACCGCTGGCCGTAACAAAAACCGCGACGGCGATGGCGGGGGAGGAAACGACGGAGGAGACAGTGGAGGGCAGGGCCCTTCCTACAAACGTCCGCAGCTCGTTGGACTTATTTTAGGACCATTATTATTTCTCATTACCATGTTGTTTCTGGATCCCTCGGGGCTCAGCTATGAAGGAAAAGCAGTACTTGCCACTACGCTTTGGATCGCCACCTGGTGGATTACAGAAGCGATCCCGATTCCGGCGACCTCGCTTTTGCCGATTGTCCTTCTGCCGATTACCGGAGCGCTCGACGGAGATACTGTCGTTTCTGCTTACGGTAACGACATTATCTTCTTGTTCTTAGGTGGTTTCTTTATTGCCTATGCAATGGAAAAATGGAACCTACATAAGAGAATCGCGCTGTTCATCATCGCGGTGATTGGTACAAGCACCAATCGGATTATTCTTGGTTTTATGGTTGCCACAGGCTTTTTATCCATGTGGGTGTCCAACACAGCATCAACGATGATGATGCTCCCAATTGCGCTTGCGATTACGTACCAGGTGTCGGAAGCCCTTAAGGAAGAGAAGGATTCCGAAAAAGAAGTGAAAAAATTCGAAAAAGCGCTTATTTTCGGTGTTGGTTACGCGGGCACGGTCGGCGGACTCGGTACACTAATCGGGACGCCGCCGCTCAGCATTCTGGCTGCCCAGTCGGAGGAGCTGTTCGGACAGCAGATTTCCTTCGCGCAATGGATTATGTTTGGTGCGCCGATTGTAGCTGTCTTCTTATTGATCGTCTGGTTCTACCTGACACGCTTTGTCTATAATATCGGCTTTTCGACCATTCCGGGCGGCCGTGACATGATTCAGGCGGAAAGAACAAAACTCGGCGGAATGAAATACGAAGAAAAGATTGTCATGGCAGTATTCGTATTTGCCGCTGTCATGTGGATTACACGTTCCTTTTTCTGGCAGGAAATCGTCGGAGTAACCGGCCTCAGTGACGGCGGTATTGCCATGGTTGCGACGGTGCTGTTGTTTCTGGTGCCTGCCACCAAGCAACAGGAGGATCCGCGGGTGCTCGTCTGGAAGGATTCCAGAGAGATTCCATGGGGCATCCTGCTATTGTTCGGGGGCGGACTGGCGATTGCTGCCGGCTTTAGTAATACCGACCTTGCCGAGTGGATCGGTAACAGCTTAACTCTTCTTGAAGGGGTAAACATTATTCTCGTTATCCTTGTATCCGCCACGCTCGTGTTATTCCTGACAGAGATCACATCCAACACAGCGACAGGCACCATGATTATTCCACTGGTTGCTTCCCTCGCGATTGCGATTCAGGTTCACCCGTTTGCACTGATGGTGCCTTGTGCGATGGCTGCAAACTGTGCGTTTATGCTGCCGGTTGGTACACCGCCAAACGCTATCATCTTCGGGAGTGGGAAAATACGGATCATCGACATGGTAAAAAACGGCTTCTTCCTGAATATATTTGCGATTTTATTAATTACGGTTCTCGTCTATCTGGTTCTTCCAGCGCTTTGGGGCATCGACTTGACGACCGTACCTGATTCGTTCCGTAATAACTAAGGAGGCGCCGTCATGAAAATTGTGCAGATAGAAGAACAGGCGGTGCCGATCAAATCGGATATCCGTAACGCGTTTATTGATTTTAGTAAAATGAACGTCTCAGTCGTCGCGATCAAAACCGATGTCATAAAAAACGGCAAACCGGTGGTGGGCTACGGGTTTAACTCCAACGGCCGGTATGCTCCGAGCGGACTTTTGCACGAGCGGTTTATTCCGCGCCTGCTGGAAGCCTCTGAACAGGAGATTACAAGTGATGAGGGGGCAAATCTGGATCCCTTTAAAATTTGGGACATATTGATGACCGGCGAGAAGCCAGGCGGCCACGGAGAGCGTTCTGTGGCTGTCGGGGTCATTGATATGGCGGTATGGGACGCGGTGGCAAAAATTGAGGAAAAGCCGCTGTATCAGCTGCTTGCCGAGAGGTACAGAGAGGGAAGTGCAGACAGCAGTGTATTTGTATATGCTGCCGGCGGCTATTACCAGCCCGGAAAAGGACTCGATGCACTTCAGCAGGAGATGCGTACGTATTTGGAGTCCGGCTATTCGGTGGTGAAGATGAAAATAGGAGGCTCATCGCTTGAAGAGGATATTGAGCGCATCGAAGCAGTGGTGGAGGTGACCGGTGATCCGGGGAAGCTTGCGGTGGATGCGAACGGACGATTTGATTTGGATCAAGCGATTGCCTATGCGAAAGCGCTCGAACCTTACGGACTGTTCTGGTACGAGGAAGCGGGCGACCCGCTTGATTACGCTCTGCAAAATACATTGAGCCGCTACTATTCCCATCCAATGGCTACTGGCGAGAACCTGTTTTCCATGCAGGATGCACGAAATTTAATCAGCTACGGCGGCATGCGGCCGGATCGGGACTATTTGCAGTTTGACTGTGCCCTCAGCTACGGCCTGGTGGAATATATGCGCACGCTCGATATGCTGGAAGTAAGCGGCTGGTCGTCGAGAAGGTGCATTCCGCACGGCGGCCACCAGATGTCACTCAATATTGCAGCCGGACTCGGCCTTGGCGGCAATGAATCCTATCCCGGCGTCTTTGAGCCATTCGGCGGTTTTGCCGATGACTATCCGGTGGAAAATGGTTATGTACAGCTGCCGGAGGTGCCTGGTATCGGCTTTGAAGCGAAAAACAATCTTTATACGCTGCTTCGTTCTTTGCTGCAGTAAAGAACAGCCTGCATTCATTCCTTCATGAGTGCAGGCTGTTTGTATTACAGGAGCCGGTACAGACTGGCGAGCCCAAGCCCGCCCCCGATGCCAATCATGGCTACGCCGAGCGGAAGATCGTCGTTTTGCATCAGCCGCATGAGCCTTGCCACGAGAATCGCTCCCGAAGCCCCGTACGGATGGCCCTGGGCGATGGCGCCTCCGGCTGTATTCAGCCGCTCAGGCGGAACGCCGAGCTGAAGGGCGGAGGCGAGCACCTGCGAGGCAAATGCTTCATTGCATTCCCATACGGAAATGTCCCGGACAGACAAGCGGTTCCGTGCAAGCAGCCGGCGTGCAGCAGGCACCGGCCCAATGCCCGGCATTGTCGGATCAACGCCAACTGCAGTGGCATCGACGATTTCAAGAACGGGCTTGAACCCGTGCCGCCGGCAGGAGGAGCGGCTGGCTATCAGCGTGAGCGCCGCCCCGTCACTGATCCGGGAGGAGTTGGCGGCGGTGACTGTGCCGTGTTCCTGGAAAACAGCGGGCGCCCGGCGGATAATTTTATTCATTTTATCTGGAGAACGAATTTCAGCGTCTGCCTGGACGGTGCCCACCGGAATAATTTCCCGGGAAATATCCGTCTTTGCTGCTTCCTCCCACGAAAGCCTGTAGCTGCGTTCGGCAAAGGTGTCCTGCTCTGCGCGGGATATGCTGTAGGCTTTCGCCACCGTTTCCGCAGCTTCTCCCATATCGGGATCGCCAATAGACCTGGGAGAAAAGCGGGCTCTTTCCTGCGTGGAGGAAACCGGATAGGCTTCCGAGGCGAAAAAGGAGCGTTGCGGGGCCCGGCTTGTGCTTTCGACGCCGCCGGCAAGAACGGTACCCGCAGCGCCGGCCTGCAGGTGCCGGAATCCCTGGTGTACAGCTTCAAGGCCGGAACCGCACTGGCGATCCACCGTCACACCGGGCACTGACCTGTCATATCCGGCTTCAAGCAGGCTGAGGCGGGCAAGATTACCGCCCGGCCCAACTGCATTTCCCATAAATACTTCGTCAGTCGGCACCCGGTCGTTGATCCCGTGATGGAGCTGAAAATGATTGTACAGCGGCGCTGTCAGCTGCTCCGGCTCCAGCTTTGAAAACGCCCCGTTCACATGATGGACGGGACTTCGTTTGGCATCAATAATATATACAGGCTCAGTCATCATTAATGTACTCCTTTACCGGGGCTTCGTAATACTTCCGGGCTCGCAGCCGGTCAATTTTTCCGCTGCCAAGCAGCGGCAGGCAGTCTGTCTGCAGGCATGCCGGCAGTTTATAAGCGGGCAGCCGCCCGCGGCAGTGTACATGCAAATTGTGAGCAGTAACGCTTCCAGTATAAAGCGCAGCGATTTTTTCCCCTTCGAAAGCATCCGGTACACCGAAAACAACTGCCCGGGCAACATCCGGATGGCTTAAGAGTACCTGTTCAATTTCCTCGGCATAAATATTGCGGCCCCGGCTGACAATTTTTCCGCTCCGGCGGCCTGTAATATAAAGGAAGCCTTCCTCATCGACAAAGCCAATATCTCCGGTAGCAACCGAACCTGGATAGGGTAAGAACTCCTCTCCAGCATAGCCGCTGAATAAAAATGGACTTGATATGATTAATTCCCCGGCTTCCCGGGCAGGTCCGGCTTCGACCATGGGAAACAGGCGGCCGGTGCAGGAGGAGCTGGCCTGTTCTGCGCGGTGGTTCAGAGCGCTGATAAAGCTGGTTTCTGCACTGCCGTAGAATTCATACAGCTCAGCCGAGGGAAAGCGGGCGAATATTTTTTGGTTATCAGCGGGGGACCATTTTTCTCCACCCGTAATGATCAGTCTGACCGACGGAGAGGGAGGAAAGGAGTAGCTGAGAAGCCAGCGGAGCATTGTAGGCACCGCGTACAATACGGTGATCTGCAGTTTATCCACTATCCGGGCAATCCCCCGTGGCGAGTGAGTTACAGGCAGAACGACAGTGTGGCCGTATTCGAGCATACGGACGGCCCCGTATAAAAAGAGGGAGTGGGAGAGCTTTCCGGTGATCAGGACGCGTTCATCCTTCTGAAACGGAAAAAGCTGCTCATCCGCCTCGAAGCTTTTCAGCCAGGAACGGTGACTCCGCAGACATACCTTTGGTGTTCCGGAGGAACCTGACGTGCAGGCGCCGTAAAACAAATCGGTATCTTTGCAGAACGCAGTGGGTGCAGACAGACGGGGCTCCGCGCCGGTAACGTCTGCAAGTGCCAGGGAAGGCACCGGAAATCCGTCCCTTTCAGCATCTGTGATAAAAAGGCTGGGTTTGGAAGAAGAAAGAAAAGAAGCTTTCGCGTCGCGGTCCAGCGTTTCATCCACTGGGACAGCAATGCCGCCTCCGGACACGACTGCATAAAACATATACAGCTGCTCCAGAGGGTTTCGGAGCGCAAAGGCAATCTGTTTTTGAAAAAAAGGGCCGATAGCTGCGTGCAGCTGATGCCGGCGGCGGTTAATTGTCTCATGCAATTCCCGCCAGCAGATCGAACGTTCCGAGTATTCGACCGCTATCCGGGCAGGATCAGAAGCAGCGTACCGGGCGATGGCCTGGCTGATCATGCAAATCCCCCCTTCCGGTGTTAAAGCCTGATTTTGTGCTGCTTATTCAGCCGGACTGCTACAAAGCCGGCAACGACTGCTTTAAAAATATCCCCCGGTAGAAAAGCAAGTGCCTGAATGGCGGCAGTGGTCCACGGTATGTTTATTAAAAATGATAAATAGGTAACCCCGCCGGCATAAATGACGAGAATGCCGCCGGTAATATTTGCAAACAAATACTTTGGAAACGATGGTTTCTTAAAAGAATGGGCGATCCAGCCAATGATAAATGCTCCGACCGGCCAGCTCAGAATGTAGCCGCCACTCGCACCAAACAATACCCCGGCGCCGCCGCGTCCACCGGAGAGCAGCGGCAGTCCTATCATCACAAGTACAACAAACAAAAGCATGCTGAGTCCCCCGTACCTCGCTCCGAGCAGAGAGCCCGCCAGCATGACACCGAGGGTCTGCAGGGTAATTGGGACGGGACTGAAAGGAAGCGGAATGGGCGGCACAATGCCTAAAGCTGCGATAATTGCTGCAAATAAAGCGGTATAAATAATTTTTTGTATACGCATCTATGTTCACCTCACTGATTTCTAAGGATAGAAAGAAATCAGCTTTTTGTCAACTTTATTTTTAAAATGGTTTACGAAAGAAGAGGCAATTTGTTAAAACGGTATAAAAAAGAAAAAACCCGGAAAGCCCGGGTTTTTTATGCTGAAGTTGTTTTTTTTTGGCGGATGATGGGCACGAGGAAGGAAAGAAGAGCAACAATCAGCATACTGAGAGCAATTGGTCGGGTGAAAAAGACCGTTAAATCGTCATTGGCGATGGTCATGGCCTGACGGAAGGATTCCTCCATCATTCCGCCGAGAATAAATGCCAGGATCAGTGGAGCTGCCGGGAAATTGTACAGCTTCATCAAATAGCCGATTACGCCAAAAGCTAGCAGTAAATAAAGATCAAACGTGCTGAAGCTGATAGAGTACACCCCGATCATACTGAACATAATCACAAGCGAAATCAGCAGTGGGCGCGGAATCAGCAGCACTTTAGCAATGTAGGGAATAAGCGGCAGGTTCAAAATTAACAAAAACACGTTGCCGATATACATACTGATGATAACACCCCAGAACAGGTCAGGCTGCTCTTCGATTAAAAGCGGCCCCGGAGGTACGTTCAGCACGAGCAGGGCACCGAGCAGCACGGCCGTCGTTCCGGAACCGGGAATACCGAGGCTGAGCAGAGGTACAAAGGCGCCACTCGTAGCGGCGTTGTTGGCCGTTTCCGGGGCAGAAATTCCTTTTACCGCGCCTTTTCCGAATTCTTCCGGATGTTTGGCAATCTTTTTTTCCGTAATATAGCCGATAAATGAAGCGATCGTGGCGCCGGCACCCGGGAGCACCCCGAGAATAAAGCCCAGGAAGGACTGGCGGGTCATTGGGCCGCTCATATCCTTGAAGTCCTGTTTGGAAAGCTTCAGGCTTCCAATATTGCCCTGGTTTTTAATTTTCTTTTTGCGGTTTACAATCAGATTGCAGATTTCAGCAATGGCAAACAGGCCGAGAGCGATTACGAGAAAATCAATGCCTTCGAGCAGGTTCGGATTATTGAAGGTGAACCGTGTCGTTCCAGTCTGGCTGTCCATGCCGATGGTAACAAACATGAGACCGAGTACTGCCGAAATAAGTGCCTTAATCGTCGAGCCGTCGGACAGACTGGCTATCGCGGTTAACCCAAGCAGCATCAGTGCAAAGTATTCGGGCGGACCGAACACAATTGCAACGCTTGCCAGAAGCGGAGCGAAGAGCATCAGCAGTACGACACTCACCGTACCGCCGGCAAAGGACGAAATGGCAGAAATAGCAAGTGCTTTTCCGGCCTGGCCGTTCTGGGCCATGGGGTAGCCGTCAAAAGCAGTTGCGACCGTGCCGGAAATCCCCGGAGCGTTCAAAAGAATCGAGGAGGTGGAGCCACCGAATACGGCTCCGTAGTAAACACCGGCCATAAGTACGAGAGCTACAGTCGGCTCCATGTTGTATGTCAGTGGGATCATGATAGCGATCGCACTGATCGGCCCGAGCCCGGGCATCATTCCGATAAATGTTCCGGCGAAAACGCCGATCAGCACAAACAGCATTCCCTGGACGCTGAAAGCGACGCTGAGCCCGCTTAAAATTCCATTAAAAGTTCCCATGCGCTTAACCTCCTTTCTACAGCGGCAGAATGCCCGGAGGCAGACTTATATTTAATAACTGGGTGAAAACTAAATAAAGCGATAAGGGAAAAACAACCGAGGTCACAGCGTTGACGATATGTTTCCGGTAGCCCATAAACAGGCTGCACAGAAAAATAAATATAGTGGAGGCCAAAATGAAACCAACGGGCTCTAAAAGAGTGATGTATAAAAGGATCATTACGCCTACCCCGCCTAAGTAAAAAATATGCTGTCCGGCTTCCTTTCGTTTTTCCTGATCCTCTTCGCTTTCGCCTTCTTTAATAAAAAACAAAAAGACGCTGAGTAAAATCAATAAAAAACCGGCTGCCTTCGGCATGGTGGAAGCAGTAAACATTCCTGTAGCGAAAGCGGGAATTTGAAAAGCCAGATATAAATAGAAAATAGCAATCACAATGAGAATCATACTGATAATTTTATTTGCGGAACGAAACATGACGTATCACCTCTTTCACCTGCTTTTAATATAAGAGAGCTCTGGACGCAGAACGTTCAGAGCTCCTTCGTACGCTGTTACTCGCCGCCCCGGTCGATGCCTACCTCATCAAGCAGGTCCTGCATGGATTCTTCTTCTTCGGCTAAGAATTCTTCAAATTCTTCGCTGTCCATGTAGTTTTCTTCCCAGGCGTAGGACTGACGGGTTTCCTGCCAGTAGTCAGATTCACTGAGCTCTTTGAACGTTTCTTCGTAATAAGCAATTTCAGCATCGCTCATGTTTGGCGGTCCTAAAAATCCGCGCCAGTTGACGAACGTTTCTTCGATGCCCTGTTCTGTCGCGGTTGGAAATTCGCTTACCGTGTCACCTTCGAGCCGTTCTTCAGCTGTAATACCGAGCACTTTAACATCGCCGGCTCTCACCTGCTCGACCGTCTCGGTGATACCTGTTGAATAAACATCGGCCTGGCCGTTTAAAAGGTTGGTCAGTGCGCTGCCGTCCTGGGCGGATACGTATTTAATCGTAGAAGGGTCAACGCCGGCACCGGCTGCAATTTTGGCAAACTGCATATGGTCCATACTGCCCGGCGAGGACTCGCCGACGACGGTGATGTCATCCGGATTTTCCTTCATATCGTCAAACAGGTCGTTTAAATCATCCCATTCCGAATCCTCCGTAACGGCAAACGCGCCGTAGTCGGCAATCATATTCGAGAGAGGTGTGAAGTCCTCATAGCTGTATTCCGACTGACCGTTCAGCGGGACGAGCAGAAGGGGAGGTGAAGCCACAAAAGAATACTCCGGGTTGCCTTCCTGGTTATGAATATAAGACCAGCCATTGGCTCCGCCACCGCCTTCGCGGTTTACGACACCGATTCCCTGGTCGACAATGCCTTCTTCTTCAAGACCTTCGGCAGCTGAACGGGCGACCGTGTCCCAGCCCCCGCCAGCGCCGGCAGGTGCAACAATTTCAAGTGAGGAATCCGGCTCGTAGCTTCCTTCTTCGCCGCCACCGCCATCGCCGCCTGAGGAGCTGTCTCCGCCTCCGCTTCCACAGGCGCTTAAAACGCTAAGCGAAAGTACTCCGGCACCGATCCAATATTTTGAATGTTTCATAATATGTAGCCCCCTTTTTTATATTGATGTAAGCGTAACCAAAAAACGCTTAAATGTAACCGTTTACAATTTAAAATGTATATCTTTCGTTTATTGTATTTATTTCATAAATGTCACGAACATAACTAAACCGGCTGCATATGCTGGCTGCAGCCGGTGGAGGGTTTATTTTTTAAAATATCTGCGTTCAGGGCGGCCGACAATTCCATAGATGGGCCGGACCTCGATTTCGTTTGCGGATAACAAATATTTAAAATAGCGGTGAGCGGTGGTGCGGGAGGCGCCGAGAAAAGAAGCCATTTCATCAGCGGTTACTCCGTGCTCGGCCTGCTGGATGTGATCCTTGACCTGCTCGAGAGTGAATGCATCAATGCCCTTTGGCAAATCTGCTTCCGGTTTATTTTCCGTTACGCCGGGAGACGCAGGAGGGGAGAAGTAACGATCAACCTCCTCCTGGGTAAGTTCCCCTTCAGGACGGGCCGCCTGCATAGCCTGGAATTTTTTCAGCGACTCCTCGAGCCGTTTAGGAGAAGCAGGTTTAATAATATAGTCGATCACACCCGACCGGTAGGCCTTCTGCACATGTCCGGGATCATTTGAAGCTGAAATAATAATAATGTACGCATCATGGCTGTCCAATATTTGCCCGAGAATGTCTGTGCCAAGCTGATCGGGAAGATAAATGTCGAGTAGCAGCACATCAACCGGCGTGTGCTCCATCGTCTCGAGCAGCTCCTTTGCGTTGCCGGATGTGAACCGGCATGAGAACCCTTCAATTTGTTCAATAAGCTGCCGGTGGATATCTGCAATCCGAAAGTCATCTTCAGCAATACCAACGTAAATCATCAACTACCCCCTTGTGGCAACGTTTTGGGCAGGTAAACCGTAAAGTAGGCGCCCTGGTTTTCATTGTTGCCAAATTCAAGCATACCCTCTAATTCCTGAATCGTTCTTTCTACGATCGAAAGTCCGTATCCTCTTGGCTGGTCCCCGGATTTTGTAGAGGCCCCCTGGGAAGTAATGTCTACCCCCTCCGGCAGTCCGGGTCCATTATCGACCACTTCAAACATAATTTCATTCTCCATTTCCGTTACAAAAAAGGTTACTTCCGGTGCCGCCCAGCCCGCCGCGCTGTCGATGGCATTATCGATAAGGTTTCCTAAAATGGAAACAAGCTGAACCTTCTGAATGTGAGCCGGCAGAGTCCCCAGCCGGCTTTCGCCGTCAATATGAAAAGCTGTCTTCTTTTCGGAAGCCCGGGCTGCTTTTCCAGTCAGAATTGCCTGCACTGTCGGGTCGTGAATCTGCTGAAAGACTACGGAGTGGGTTTTTCGCTGCTGGGATGTTTCTTCTTCGACCAGCTGCACTGCCTCATCGTATTTCCGGAGGTGAAGATACCCGGACAGCGCATAAAGTTTATTCAAATATTCATGGTTTTGCGAACGGAGACTGTCCGAATAGCGCTGAATGTCAGAAAGCGTATTAGCCATCTGCATCATCTCCGTTTTGTCCCGGAACGAAGAAACGACGCCGACGAGCCGGCCGCCGATAGTGATCGGCTCCCGGTTAACAATGTAAGGAGCCCCGCGGAGCATTAATTCCTGATCGTATTCCGGCTTTCCGTGCTTTAGTACCTTTGGCATTTCCGAGTCCGGAAGCACGTGATGAATATTCTGCCCCTCGATCGCCCCGTTAATGGCAAGCATGCTTCGGGCCGAATCGTTCATCATCGTGATCCGTCCTTCTGTGTCAATCGCAATAATGCCCTCCCGTATAGCGGTAAGTACACTTTCCTTTTCCTGGTACAGCTGGCCGATTTCGTGAGGCTCAAGGCCGAACATATCCTTCCGGATATTTCTTGAGACCGCCATACTTCCGATTACGCCCAGAGCGAGAAGGACGAGTGCGAGCATAAACAGAAGTCCGAAGCGTTCCCAGATGGCTGCCCGCACATCCTCAAGCAGAAAACCGACGGAAACGATGCCTACAATGTCCCCGTCTTCATTGCGAACCGGAGCCTTGCCGCGAAGGGACGGGCCCCGGGTGCCGATTGCAGTGGAGACATAGGACTGCCCCTGCTCGAGCGCGCGGGCATTGTCGCCGCCGACCATGGATTCGCCGATTTTCCATTCGTCCGGGTGGGCGTAACGGGTGCCCTCGGTATCACCAAGGACTACAAATTCAGCGCCGGCCTGCTTACGGACCCGTTCAGCATAGGGCTGAAGCACGGAGCTTGGATCCTCGGAGGCATACGCTCCCTGAACAACCGGGGAGCTTGCTATGTATGTGGCTGTGCTTAATGCTTTATCTCCAAGCTCTTCTTCGATATCATTATATTCTAAATAAGCAAACACCCCGAAGGAGCTTATCGTAATAAAAGCGACAAGCCCGACGACGAGAAGCATAATTTTTGTCTGCATCTTCATGTTCTTTCCTATAATGGGCTCCCTCCTTTCAGGATAACGCTTTCAAAAAATAGTGACCGTATTTTAATATGTGGAAATACGAGTTGTTCAAAGAGTAGCATATCGCAGACAGAGCAGCAATTACATATAGGAGGGGAAGATGGGGCATATCAGCATAAAAGCATACGTCAATGCGTTTGGAACACCATCTGAACAAGTCTGCATCAGAGAGGATGCAAAAGAGGAGTTAAAAGCCGGGAGCGTGGAGGTACGGATGCATCAGTCCCCGCTCAACCCCTCGGATCTCATTCCTGTTTACGGGCGTTATGCCCACCGGGTAAAGCTGCCACTCGTGCCCGGCTACGAAGGTGTCGGGGTGGTCGAACGTGTTGGAGCTGGAGTGGCCAGAACAGTGATAGGAAAGCGCGTGCTGCCGCTGCGGGGAGAGGGCACATGGCAGTCGCTGGTTCATGCGCCGGCCACCCTGGCCGTGCCGGTACCGGACAGCCTTTCTGATGAAACGGCTGCCCAGATGTACATCAACCCAGTGACGGCGTACGTGCTTTTAACCGAAAAGCTGAAGATTTCTTCCGGCGGGGTGCTTGTGATCAACGCGGCTAATTCTGTTATGGGAAGAATTCTTATTCAGCTGGCCTCCCGGATGAATATTCGCGTGGTGGGCCTTGTACGACGAGAGGAAGTAATAAACGAGCTGATACAGCTGGGGGCAGAAAAAATAGTGGCAGCCGGGGAGGGAGAAGAAGAGCGCCAGCTGGCTGCTTCCCTGCAGGGGAAGAAAGCAGAAGCTGCCATGGATATGGTCGGAGGAGAGGCAGGAGCCGCTCTCGCTGGGAGCGTTAAGCCGGGGAAAACGCTGGTGGCTCTCGGTCTTCTTTCGGGCCGGCCGCTCAACTGGGCGTATATTACGGAAACACTTGGAGTGAAGGGTGCGATGTTTCATCTGAGGCACTGGAATGCCTCCGTTTCCGACACGCGCTTCCAGCAGGTATTCCGGACGCTGTTTCACCTGGTGGAAAGCGGGCAGCTCGTGGTGCCGCGCGCCCGTCATACGTATCCGCTCGTTCAGGTACAGCAGGCATTACAGGACTATGAGAGCGGAAGATTCAGCGGCGGGGGCAAAATAATGCTCGGCAGATCGTGACTGCCTGCTCTATACAAGAGTACCTGTGCCGATTTATAATAAACATACTCAATCCAACAGAAACGGTGAGAACTTATGCGGGAATTTTCTTTTTATTCGACTCCCTTCGGTGTAAGCGGAGAAGAAGTACCATATGCAGCAATCGCTAAAGCTACAACAAGCAGAGAGCTCGTGTCGGATCAGGAATCCGATGCCTTTTATTTTCGTTCGCTTGAAGCGGACGGTATTTTTTTGAACGAAGCCCAGATCGAAGCTGTCCGCTTTGGCAGCGGGCCGCTGCTGGCACTTGCGGGTGCCGGTTCGGGAAAAACGTCGGTGCTCGTCTGCCGGGCCGGCTATTTAATGGCGGTCAAGCAGGTGCCGGCTGAATCGGTTCTGCTGATTACATTTACAAAAAAAGCAGCGGAGGAAATGAAAACGAGGGTAATGAACCTGCCGGGTGTCGGCGAAACAGCCAGCAATCTGCAGGTGCGCACGTTCCACGCCTTTTTCCTATTACTGCTGCGGCGCCATGGCGTCCGACAGGAAATTGTTTCAAGCGAGCGTCAAAAGCAGCTGGCCGTGAAGCTGTTGATGAAGGATATGGGTCTTGAAGACGTCTATCAGCCCGAGGCGGTCCTATCCTTTCTGTCCTATCATAAAATGAATGACACCGCCGTCGCGGATCTGCCGGAAAAAGAAACGAGCCAGAAGCAGTTAAAGCGTATCTGCCAGGCGTATGAAGACTGGAAGCTTGAGCGCAATTATATTGATTTTGACGATATTTTAATGAAAGCCAAAGCATTAATGGACGAGGATTCGTCCTTTCTGCAGCAGCTGCAGGACCGTTTTGAGTACGTAATGGTTGATGAATTCCAGGATACCAACTATCTTCAGTACCGGCTGGTGCAGATGATTGTGGAAAAGCACCGCAATTTGTTTGTGGTGGGCGATGACGATCAGACAATTTATTCGTTTAACGGGGCCCGCCATGAATTCATTCTGGAGTTTGACCAGAAATATCCGGAAGCACAGACGATTGTGCTCGACGTCAACTACCGTTCCCATAAAGCCATCGCTGGTCTTGGAAACGAAGTGGTGCGCCACAACAAGCAGCGAAAAACGAAAACGCTCCAGGTGATGAATGCAGAGGCTTCGTCCCCGTTTTACTTCCGCGCCGCGTCCACCGACGAGGAAGCGGAGCAGGTGGTGGCAGATATGAAACGTGCTGTGGCAGAGGGAGAATGCGAGTGGCGGGATATGGCTGTGCTGCACCGGACGATCAGTGTCAGCCGTGCTATCTTTGAGCAGCTCACCGCCCAGGATGTGCCATTTGTGCACCATTCCCTTGGCAACCAGATGTTTTACGAGCAGTGGCCGGTAAAAGCCATGATGGACTATCTGCGGCTGAGCCTGAACCCGACGCTGGTGGAGGCGATGCCCGAGGTTGTGCCGACTTTATTTATCTCCCGGGAGCGCGGCATGCGCCACATTAAAGAGCAGGAAATATTTTCACCCCGCAGCGAACCCCTGCTTCATTTAACAGACATGCCGGGCATCCGCTCGTTTCAGCGTAAAAAAGTGGAGGAGCGCCAGAGCATGATTCAGAAGCTGAAGGAAAAACGCCCGGAAACAGCGATCCGCCAGATGCGGCGCCAGTTTTACGACGGCTATCTGGAGGCGGATGAGCAGCAGGTGAGCATGAAAAAGGAAACGTTAAAGGAAACCCTCGATGAACTGGAGTCCTCGGCTAAACGGTTTGAGAGCGTCTCGTCTTTTGTCTATTTTGTCGACGACATGCTCCGTACATTCCGCGAAATGAAGGAGCGGGAGAAGGATCCCGATGCGAACCATGTGTCGCTGATGACGATCCACAGGGCCAAGGGCATGGAGTTTCCAGTCGTGTATGTCATCGGGGCGTCAGAAACAATTATGCCGCACGACTCTGCGTTAAAGGCCGACCGTATGAAGGATCTTTTATACGGAGAGAAGGCAGAAAATAAGCAGACTCAGGCGCTCGAGGAAGAGAGGCGGCTTGCATATGTAGCAATCACGCGGGCGAAGCAGAAGCTGTGCATCAGCTCGCCGGCATTTTACCGCGGCAAGGAGGTTGAAGTGTCACGCTTTTTGCTCGAAGCCTTTCCGGGGGAAACGCATACCGGGGAAAAGCAGGAAACGGAAACCATCGATGCGCTCGTCTGTGAAGAAGCGATGTGCCCGGCCTGGATACGTCTGTCGGAAGCGTCTGATGAAACCGAAAAAGAATGCCCGATGTGTAAAGGGAAAATGGTGCCCGGCACTAAACAGATCATTAAAAAGTAATGCCTGCAGCTGCCTCAGCAGAATAGTTGAATAATCAGGCGGCGCAGGCTACGATGAACTGAGATATAAAAATGTTTCTAAGGGGGAGTCAGCATTGGCAGACGAATCAGTAACATTATATGCATGGATTAACGGAAAACAAGTGGACGCGGACGAATATATGGAACGGGAAAACCCGGCTGACCCGAAAAAAATCGTGGCCTATGTGCCGAAAACGACGACTGGGCAGGCAGCTCAAGCCATTGAAGCGGCCCATGCTGCTTTTCCTGCATGGAAGGAAGTACCGGTGGAAGAGCGGATCGAGCGGATGGAACGCGCCATCCAAACAATGAAGGACCGCACGCCGGAGCTTGCTGAAACACTGGCGGAGGAACACGGCAAGCCGGTTTACGACGCAGAAGGCGAAATGGCGGTTTCGATCATGTGGATGGAGTACGCCTGCCAGACGGTAAAAGAAACGATCGCCGACCAGGTGGACGAAGGCGAGGGCGGCAAAACAATCATCCGTCAGGAGCCGATAGGCGTAGTGTCTGCCATCAGCCCGTGGAACTATCCGATTGCGCTTTCTACAATCAAGATTGCTCCGGCGATTTTGACCGGAAATACCGTCGTCTCAAAGCCGAGCCCGTTTGCTCCACATGCCGTCAGTCTGGTGGTTGAAATGATTGCCAAAGAATTCCCGGACGGAGTGCTGAATCTCGTCCACGGCGAAGCTGAGGTCGGCGTAGAGCTTACCTCCAATGCACATGTGGATAAAATTGCTTTCACCGGTGGTACGGAAACTGCGAAGAAAATTATGAAATCGGCCGCGGATACAATCAAGGATATGACGCTTGAGCTTGGCGGCAACGATGCTGCCGTAGTGCTGCCGGACTTTGACGTAAACGATGAGCGCGCAATGCGCCGCATGGTTATCTCCAACTTCCTGACCGCCGGCCAGATATGTATGATCGCCAAACGAATCTATGTACCTCGCACCCTGTACAATGAGTTTGTGGAAAAGTATCAGGAAGCAGCCAATAAATGGGTGAAAATTGGCAGTCCATTTGATGAACAGGTCACAACCGGACCGCTCAATAACAAGCAGCAGCTGGATTTTGTGAAAAGCCTTGTGGATAATGCGGCTGAAAAAGGCGCGGACGTTATCCCGCTCGGCCACATTGTGGATAAGGAGCTGTTTGAACAGGGGTACTTCCTGCAGCCGACCCTGGTGCTCGGCGCGGACCAGCAGGACGACATTGTGAAGGAGGAACAGTTCGGACCGACAGTGCCGATCGTCCCTTATGAGACGGTGGATGAAGCAGTGAAAATGGCGAACGACAGCATTTACGGCCTTACAAGCTCGGTATGGGGAGAAGAGGACCATGCCATCGAAGTTGCAGCCCGTATTGAAGCAGGCACTACGATGGTCAATACCGCTGCTGTGCAGGGACTCGACGTCCGTTACCCGTTTGGCGGAGTCAAGCAGTCCGGCATCGGCCGCGAATACGGAAAAGAAGGCCTTCTCGGCTACGTAACCCCTCACGTCATCAATGTACCGAAAATGCGGGATCTGCCGTATATTCCTGAATAATGAGATCAAGCAGCTGTCCTGGAGGCTTCCAGGGCAGTTTTTTATGCTAAAGTTTGAGTAAAGCAAAGATTTTTGAAAGGGAGTGATCCGATGCGAACCATACAGATCGTGCCGTGGCAAAGGGAGTGGCAGGACTATTATTACCATGAGCAAAAGCTTCTGGAGCTTGAAGCCGGCAGTCCGGGAGATCATATTTATCATATAGGAAGCACTAGTGTTCCGGGTCTTGCGGCAAAGCCAATTATCGATATTCTTATTGAAACGCACGAGCTTTCTATGTGGTCCGAGGACCGTCTGGAAGGACTAGGATATACGGGAAAAGGAGAGCACGGTATTGAAGGAAGGGCTTTTTATTATAAAGGCGAATATATCCGCCGCTTTCACGTGCACGTGTTTGAAAAAGAAAGTGAAGGCAGCGGGCGGCATCTTGCCCTCCGTGATTATTTACGCTCTTTTCCGGCAAAGGCGAAGGAATATGAAATCATTAAAAAGCAGGCTGCAGGGAGGCACCCGCACAGCCCGTCTGGATATATGGACGAAAAGCATGCCGTCGTGCAGAGGCTTGAACAGGAGGCTCTCTCCTGGAATACAAACAGAAGGAAAAACTGACGGTTTTTAAACGACTGACAAAACCGTCCACAAACATATACACAATGGGGATGGTGTCCAGCTGGGGTAAGGGGAAGAGCATAAAAATAATCGAAGGCCTGCTTCGATTGAAGGTATTGATGACAGAGAATTTACTGAAATGAGACGCCGGCTTGTGGACAGTCTTTGAAGTGTTTTTTGAAATTATCCACAGCCGGCTGGGAAACGGGTTCGGATGAAAGAAGCTACTGATATAAAGCGGTGTGAATTTTTCTCATCAATCGTCCGGTACGGACCGGGTGCTCGGCAAAAGCAACATAGCCGTCCGGACGTATGAGCACAGCTGAAAACGTTGGCAGCTTCCATTTGACGGCGAGATCTCGCCGGTAATCAAACAGATGGTGGATATTTGGCTTCGAGGTCCGGAGTATGCCCTTGCGCTGAACAACGAGAATGAGAATGGATGGGCCATACTGCCGGCGCATTTCCTGGATGCTTTCATCGAGCTGATGGAGCTCCTGCTCGTCTTCGATATAAAACAGGCAGGAAAACTGCTGAATGTGCAGAAAATCCATCACGTCTGCGTGTTCTCCTTCCTCGGTAAGAACCCGTGCCGGCAATGCCCGGGATCCGGCCGGAATCATTTCTCCCCGGTGCTGGAATTTCGCAAACGACGCCCTGTTCTGATAGCTGATGTCAATATTGGCGAGGCGCTGGGTCAGCAGGTTCTGCAGCGAACTGCTTTTGCTCAGCACACTGACAGGGTTCGCCAGCAGGCGGGGAATCAGGGTATGGGAATGGGTCATCACCTGCATCGCCGTATTAGTCATTCGAATGGTCTTGCGTCCGACCGCGTACCGTTCTTCTTCATACGTATCGAGAAGGGCAGGATCCGAACGGCCGCGCAGCACCCACGCCAATTTCCAGCAGAGATTGACCGCGTCCTGCATGCCGAGGTTCATCCCCTGACCGCCAAACGGGCTGTGCAGATGGGCAGCATCCCCGGCGAGAAACAGCCTGTGGTCCCGGTAGGCATCAGCCTGATGGTGGGACGTGCCGAACTGGGAAAGCCAGGAGGCGCTTGGGAAATGTACCGGCTGCTGGGTAATACGCCGTACGCTTTTTTCAAGATCCTCCAGAGGGAGATCGTCCCGGTGCTCACGGTTCTGTTCGGCGTGATCGATGGTGATTACCCGGTACGTTTCATCACGGAAGGGAAAGAAAGCAGCTACGCCGCGCTCGGTAATGAATGAGGAAATATCGTTGGAAAGTGGAAGTCCTTCCACCGTAACGTCCCCCAGAAAATAAATGGTTTCATGCTTGCCGCCCGGAAATGAGACATTCATGTTCTCACGTACTGTACTGTGAGGACCGTCACAGCCAATCACGTAGGAAGCGCGGATTAATTCGTGTCCATTTTCGGTGGAGCATTCCACCTCGGCGTGGTCACTGTACTGGATAATTCGTTCGCAGTGAGTGTTCCAGTCGATAAACTGGCCAACTTCCCGAAGCTGCTTCTTTAAAATATGCTCTGTATCTGACTGCGGCAGCATAAGCATGAAGGGAAAAGGCGTATCGAGCGAAGCAAAGGAGGCTCTGGAAGCCCATTTGCCTTCAGGCTGAACAGTAGCATCAGTAATGGGAAAGCCTTCCTTTAGGAAGGAGCGGAGCGCACCGATCAGGCTGAGCATCTCAAGGGTGCGCGCCTGGATGCCGAACGCTTTGGAAAAGGGAGAAATAGAGCTTTTTCTGTCTAATATCCGGACGCGGATGCCGAGTGCTCTTAATGTATTGGCGGCAGTCAAGCCTACGGGGCCTGCCCCAACAATGCATACATCGGTATTCGTGGTTTTCATGAATTCATCACGCTCCCTTCGGTATACTTGTAGTATACCCTGCAGAGGACTGCCTCATGCACGTGCTTATTTGCAACCTTTTGCGAAATATGTTTGAATAATAAGAAATTAATGCTTTCTAGGGGAGCCTGATGGCTGAGAGAGGTTTAAGTGCCTTGACCCTTAGCACCTGATCCAGATAGTACTGGCGGAGGGAAGAAAGAAGGGACACACACCGGTTGTTTATGCCGCTTCTTCTCTAAAAGAAGCGGCTTTTTATATAGGTTAAAAACAAGGAGGGCTTATGGTAGAACCTAACTGGGGAAAATTGGTGGAAGAGCGCAGGCAGAAATTAACCGACCTGGCCAAAAACTTAATACAATTTAATACGATGGCACCCCCGGCCCGTAATACAGCGAATGCTCAACAAT
Organism: Marinococcus tarijensis; assembly: GCF_054971385.1. NCBI lineage: Bacteria > Bacillati > Bacillota > Bacilli > Caryophanales > Bacillaceae > Marinococcus > Marinococcus tarijensis. The sequence continues at coordinate 127,518 of NZ_JBQOJA010000005.1, forward strand.
TTATAGCGGATTATCTGCAGCAGCGTAATTGGGAGATTGATAAATGGGAGGTTTTTAACGGAGACCCCAACGTAGTAGGCACAAAAACCGGAAAAGAGGGGGACCGGTATAACAGCTTAATCCTAAATGGACACATAGATGTAGCGGAAGCATCGCGTAAGGACTGGAGTTTTGATCCTTTCGATCCGGTGGTGAAGGACGGATGGCTCTATGGAAGAGGAGCAGCCGATATGAAGGGAGGGCTTGCAGGCTTACTTTTAGCTGTTGATATTTTACATGAGCTAAAAATTGATTTACCAGGCGACGTTATTGTGCAATCGGTAGTGGGTGAAGAAGTAGGTGAGGCCGGTACACTTCAATGCTGCCGAAGGGGATATACTGCTGATTATGCACTCGTAGCAGACACGAGTAATCTTAGTATTCAGGGTCAGGGAGGCGTTATTACAGGCTGGGTTACCGTGAAAAGTCAGCAAATACATCATGACGCTATGCGCCGAAATCTGATTCATGCTGGAGGCGGAAAATTCGGGGCAGGTGCTATTGAAAAAATGATGATACTTATCGAGGGCTTACAGAGTTTAGAAAGAGACTGGGCAGTACGGAAAAGTTATCCAGGATTTCAGCCTGGAACGAACACCATTAATCCGGCAGTCATTGAAGGAGGAAGGAATGCTGCATTTATAGCCGATGAATGCAGTCTTTGGATCACGGTGCATTTTTATCCGGATGAGACCCATGAAACAGTGGCTTCAGAAGTAGAAAATCATCTTCGTAAAGTGGCTGAAGCTGATCCGTGGCTTCGCGAGAACCCTCCAACATTTATTTGGGGAGGAGAATCAATGATAGAAGACAGAGGAGAAATATTTCCTTCCCTTGAGGTTCAGAGCAATCACCCGGGCAGTCTGCAGTTAATGGAATCCTTTAAAGCCATTACCTATGAAGCAGGAGAAATTAACACCTCTCCTACTGTCACAGACGGAGGATGGCTGGCGGATGCTGGAATCCCCTCCGCCATTTTTGGTCCGGGAACGCTTGAGGAAGCACACGCAGTCGATGAAAAAGTAGAAGTGGAACAGCTGGTTACGTTCACAAAAATAGTATTGTCTTTTATTTATAAGTGGTCACATACTCTGAAGGAATAGAAAGGATGAGGCTAATGTCATTCACTCACGATTTAAAGGAAAAGCTGCTGCCAGTGTGGGAGCAGAATCATACGCATCCATTTGTGGAAGAGCTTGGACGGGGAACCCTCGATAAGGAAAAATTTCGTTATTTCATGATTCAGGATTACCTTTATCTTGTGCAATATGCGAAGCTGTTTGCGATTGGCGCTGTTAAAGCCGAAGACGTGGAAACTATGGGGGCTTTTGCGAAGGTAATGGATGCCACCATGAATGAAGAAATGAGCCTGCACCGCCAGTATGCGAAAAAGCTTGGCATCACCGAACAGGAGCTCGAGCAGGCAGAACCGGCACCGACCACACTTGCGTACACAAGATATATGCTGCATGAAGGGCAGAACGGAGGCCTGGCTGAGCTGCTTGCGGCTGTGCTCCCGTGCATGTGGAGCTACGCAGAAATTGGAAGAAAGCTCAGTACGTGGCCGGGAGCGCTGGAGCATGAGCTGTACGGTGAATGGGTGCAGATGTACAGCGATGATGAATTTCAGCAGCTCGCAGACTGGGGCATCAGCATGCTCGACCGTCTGGCAGAAAACAAACCTGAAGCGGAAAAAAGAAAGATTGAAGATATATTTTTAACGACGACCCGGTTTGAGTATTTGTTCTGGGAAATGGCGTACCGGCAGGAAGGCTGGCCGCAGACATAAAAAAGCCCCCGGTCCGCCGGGGGCTTTGCTTATATTTGAGGGGAAAGCGTAAATACGCCAAACCATTCATTTTCGTCCGTCCACCAGTCATTGGTTTCCCAGGAGGATTGGTGGGCCAGATTCATGAATTCCTCCGGAGTGAACTTCCGGCTGTTTTCTGTATGGATCGTCTCGCCGGCACGCATCGTAAACGTTTCGCCGCCGATCGAGAACAGGGAAGGCTTTTCGGCGCGCAGATGCATCTCGATCCGCCCGAGCCGTTCATTGTAAAAAGCTTCATGCTCAAAATGGCCGGTGTTGATACCAGCATCAAGCTCCCGGTTCAGGCGGTGGAGCAGATTCTTATTAAAGGAAGCGGTAATGCCTGCTTCGTCGTTATAGGCACGGTGCAGCACGACCGGATCCTTCTTCAAATCGACGCCTACCACCAGGCTGTCCTCCGGATTCATGTGAGAAGCGAGCTTCTGTAAAAATTTCGAAGCCTCCTTCGGATCCAGGTTTCCAATCGTGGAGCCGAGAAAAAAGACAGCGGAGGGCTGGTCTTTGCTGCTGTTTAAAAAAGACATCGTTTTTGTATAGTCCGCACATACGCCCGACACCTGCATATCCGGCACGGCTTCCTTTACATGGGCGGCGGTATCGTGCAGGGCACTAATCGAAATATCGACGGGGGTATAGCTCACTGCCTCCGATAGGAAGGGAAGCAGGCAGCGGATTTTATCAAAGCTTCCGCTTCCCAGCTCAATAAGGGAGGAAGCTCCAATACTTTCAGCAATTTCTTCCCCGTAGTCAGATAAAACAGAGGCCTCGGTCCGACTCACGTAATATTCCGGCAGCCGGGTAATTTCATTAAACAGCATGCTTCCCTGCTCATCGTAGAAATGCTTTGGGGGGATACTCTTAGGGTCGGCAGCCAGTCCGGTGCGAACGTCTTCAGCCAGAGAGGAGAGCGAAGGCTTTAAATCCAATACAGTATAGTCAGCCATAGCTATTTCTGCACCCCGTCCTTGGCAAGCCGCAGCCCACTGAACTGCCACCGTTTTTCCGGAGGGAAAAAGTTACGGTAGGTGGAGCGGATGTGCGACTGCGGAGTCGCGCATGATCCGCCGCGCAGCACCATCTGGTTACTCATAAATTTGGCATTGTATTCTCCCATGGCACCCTCCGGCGGACGGTTGCCCGGATACGGGGAATAAGGGCTGCGTGTCCATTCCCATACGTCCCCGTATGCATTGGGAGACGACTGAAGGGGTCTTGGGTGGTAGCTTTCAGACTCAAGAAACGTGCCGTCTGCTCCGGAGGCGCGGAAAGCATATTCCCATTCCTGTTCGGTAGGGAGACGGGCTCCGGCCCAGCGGGCATAGGCATCTGCTTCGTAATAGCTTATATGGGCAATTGGTTCATGAAGGCGCACCTCTTTCAGGCCGTTCATCGTAAAGTAAAACCATATCCCTCCCTGCTTCTGCCAGTAAAGTGGTGCCTTCCAGTCCTGCTCCTGGACAATGCCCCAGCCTTCGGAAAGCCACAGCTCAGGGTCTTCGTAGCCGCCGTCTTCAATAAAACGAATATATTCTTCATTGGTCACAGGCCTTGAGGCGATAGAGAAGGCGTGCAGATAAAATTTATGCTCCGGGCGTTCATTATCGAAGGAAAAATGCAGATTGTCAGTGCCGATAGTCGTCAGCTCGTCTTCATAGGCGTGCCATTCCAGCTCAGGTGTCCCGCCCTGTTCAGCAAAAGAATCATTTTCCAGGTAGGCAGGGTTAAGTGGATTCATCGAAAAGTTGAATTTTGTGTCAGTGACTAACAGCTCCTGGTGCTGCTGCTCGTGCTGCAGGCCGGTTTCCATTAATTCTGCGATCTCTTCGTTCCATGGGCCTTCCTGGAGAAAACGTTCCATGGCCGCCTCCACATGACGCCGGTATTCCATGGTGTCTTCGGTCGTCGGCCGGGAAATCAGTCCACGGTACTGCTTCGGAAACGGCTTTCCCTGCGTTTCGTAATAGGAGTTGTACAAGCCGTTGGAGAATTTTGAAAACTCTTCATAATGGTCAGCGTACGGCTTAAGAATGAACTGCTCAAAAAACCAGGTCGTGTGGGCCAGGTGCCATTTCGCCGGACTGACGTCAGGATGCGCCTGAATCATAAAGTCTTCGGTGTACAACGGTTCGGTCAGCTTCATCGTCTGTTGACGCAGAGACGTAAAACGTTCGGTAAAGTCAGCTTTTGCGGCATTTGCCTTCGCCTGTACGATGGGGAATTCCTCCTCAGAATAAATAGAATGGTGCATAAGTACATGCACATGAAGGTTAAATACCCGCTTCAAAACAGGGCAAAACAATGCGGAAAGACAGAAAAGCGAAAAAAGGAATGCCCGCGAAGGCATTCCCTTAGGCTGGTATTTTTTAGGCTTCTTTCTGAAGCTCTCTTCCGGTGTAGTGATAAACAAGCTCTTCGCTGATTTCCCGCAGCTTTTTTTGATTAGCTGTGGAATAGGAATCACTCGAAGAGCTCGTAATTCCTTTTTTCGTAAAGTATTTGCCAGTTACCTGAGAGCCGCGGGCACCTGAAGCAAGCGATACTTCCAGGTCAGCTCCTTCTTCCGGAGAGTCACCGAACATACTGGTGAATTTGTTCAGCCCCCGGTAAAAGGCATTTTTATTATTCAGGCCGAACCCAGTGGAAATGTTGCCGGGATGGAGCGCGTTCACTTTAATATTTTCATGGCGGAGCCTTTGAGACAGGTCATACGTATACAGCAGCAATGACAGCTTCGCCAGACCGTATTGCTTCAGGCCGTTATACTTCTGCTCGCCCTGCAGGCTTTGAAAGTTCATCCTGGATATGGCATGGGCAGCAGAAGAAACATTTACTACCCGCCCGTCAGAGCTCTTGCGAAGAAGAGGGAGAAGAAGCTCAGTCAGATAAAATACCCCAAGGTAATTCAGGGCAAAGGTGCGTTCAAGATGCTCCTCTGTCCAAACGCGGGAGGAGTAGACAGCCCCGGCATTATTAATCAGAGCGTCAAGCCGGCCATACTCCCTTGCTACATTTTCTGCCAGTATTTCGATCTCGTGAAGAAGAGAAAGGTCATTCTGATAAAAATGAAGCTTCGAATTTCCGGTTTTCTGCTCCAGTTCGCTAATCAGCTCCTTGCCTTTCCATTCTTTTCGTCCCACCAGCAATAAGGTATGCCCTTCAGCCGCCAGTTTTTCTGCAACGATTCTGCCGATGCCGTTAGTAGCACCGGTCAGCAGGATAGTTCTTTGATTTTCTGCTTTGTTTTCCATCAATGAAGGCCTCCCTTAATCATCAAACATAAAGGAGCAGCGCTTCCTGGAAAGAAGCGTCTGCCCCGCCGGTACCGTTATTGTTTTGCGCGTACCCAGTTGATCAAACCGCCGCGAAGCATCATGTCAATTTGGCGCCTCGACATTTCATGGCGCACGGTAATGGTTTCGTTTTTGTTTTTAATGGTGGCTTCAAACGTATTATGGTTTTGGATATTTTCCCGCAGGTTCTCAAGTACAATGGTATCGCCGGCATCGATCTTCATATAATCTTCAGCATCCTCAAACGTGATTGGAAGCACGCCGAAGTTCACCAGATTCTGCCAGTGGATACGGGCGAAGTCCTGGACAAGGGCGACGCGCAGGCCGAGATAGCGTGGTGCAAGGGCTGCGTGCTCACGGCTTGAGCCCTGGCCGTAGTTGGATCCGCCGACAATAGCGTGCCCGGTATCATCTTTAATTTCCATTGCCCGGTTGTAATAGTCTTCATCGGTAATTTCAAATGAAAACTTACTGATTTCCGGAAGATTACTGCGGTACGGAAGCACACGTGCCCCGCCGGCAAGAATCTCGTCGGTGGAGAAGTTGTCGCCAAGCTTCAGCAGAACTGGCACTTCGATACGGTCCGGCAGCTCTTCCATTTCCGGAAGGGTAGCAATGTTCGGGCCTTTTTCGATTTTTACATTTTTCGCTTCTTCGTAAGGCAGCGGCTCCTGCAGCAGCCGGAAATCGACGGTCGGCTCATCCGGTTCACCTACCTTCGGATACTCCATATCAAGGGTCCGCGGATCAGTAATTTCACCGTAGAGCGCAGAAGCAGCAGCTATTTCAGGGCTGCAAAGAAAGACGCGGTCTTCCTTTGTACCGGAGCGTCCGGGGAAGTTCCGCGGAGTCGTCCGCAGACTGTTCTTATGGGTGGCCGGTGCCTGCCCCATACCGATACAGCCGTTACAGCCCGCCTGATGGAGCCGGCCGCCGGCGCTTAAAAGATTGGCAATATGGCCGTTGGAAACGAGATCTGTCAGCATTTGCCTTGAAGATGGGTTAATATCAAAGCTTACATTTTCATGCACATTTTTTCCTTTGACAATCTCAGAAGCAATGGCAAAATCCCGGTAGCCGGGGTTTGCGGATGAACCGATATATGCCTGGAAAATAGGCTCTCCGGCAATCTCCCGGACAGGTACTACGTTGCCGGGACTCGACGGTTTGGCGATCAGCGGCTCGAGAGAGGACAGGTCGATTTCTTCATCGATGTCATACTGGGCGCCGCGGTCAGCCTTCAGCTCCTGCCATTCGTCTTCACGGTCCTGGCTTGCCATGAAACGCTTTACTTCCTCGTCTGATGGAAACACGCTTGCGGTAGCACCGAGCTCGGCGCCCATGTTCGCAATAACGTGACGGTCCATAGCGCTCAGGTCTTCAAGGCCCGGTCCGTAGTATTCAATGACCTTGTTGGCCCCGGCTTTAACGTCATGGCGGCGGAGAAGCTCGAGAATAACGTCCTTGGCGCTTACCCAGTCCGGAAGCTTGCCGGTAAGCTTTACGCCCCATACCTGAGGCATTTTAACGAAAAATGGCTCTCCAGCGATGGCCATAGTTACTTCAATGCCGCCGGCCCCCATGGCCAGCATCCCCATACAGCCGTTGGCACATGTATGAGAGTCTGATCCGAGAAGAGTCCGTCCGGGACGGGCAAGGCGCTGCATGTGTACCGGGTGGCTTACACCGTTACCGGGACGGCTGAAATGCATGCCAAAGCGCTTGGCCGCTGTTTGAAGAAACAGGTGGTCATCCGGGTTTTTATTGTCCTCCTGAATGATATTGTGGTCTACGTATTGGGCGGAAGCTTCTGTCTGCGCCCGTTCCACTCCCATGGCTTCAAGCTCAAGCATTACCATTGTACCCGTTGCGTCCTGGGTGAGGGTCTGGTCGATTTTCATTCCAATTTCCTCGCCGGGAGTCATTTCTCCGGAGACGTGGTGTTCTTCGATTAATTTTTGTGCGACGTTTCGTGCCATAAATGGTGTCCTCCTTCGTAAGAATTCCAATTGTGTTAATTCTTTCTGAATGAAAACATGCTCTCTATTTTTATACCTGTTAAGAAAAACTTGTAAACAAGAAATCTTTCTTTTCGTGTAATTTTTAATGTGTGATATTATTAAGAAGAATGAAACCATTCCGGGCACACCTGCGTATAAACAACTGTATAAAAGAAAAACCGAAGCGTTAAAAAAAAGGAGAGAAAGCCATGGGTAAAAGAATCATGTTGTTTCTGTTAACGAACATGATGGTATTGTTAACCATCGTCATCGTGTTTTCAATACTGAGTTTGTTTGGTGTTAACCTGGGTGCTTACAACTACGGAGCCGGAACGTTGAATCTGGTGCCGCTGTTAATTATCAGTGCCGTTATCGGCTTTGCCGGTGCATTTATTTCACTGGCGATGTCGAGATTTATAGCGAAAAAAGCAATGAACGTCAAAGTGATTGATCCGGAGAATCCGGGAAGCCAGGCTGAAAAAATGGTAGTGGAAAAAGTTCACCGCCTCTGCCGGCGCGCAGGGCTGACCCATATGCCGGAGGTTGGGATCTATCAGTCTGCTGAAGTGAATGCGTTTGCTACGGGGCCGACCAAGAAACGGTCGCTTGTTTCGGTTTCAACCGGGCTGCTTCAATCGATGGACGATGACGCTGTCGAAGGAGTTATTGCCCACGAGGTGGCTCACGTGGCCAATGGCGATATGATCACTATGACCCTGCTTCAGGGGATCGTGAACACATTCGTTGTTTTCCTCGCACGCGTCGTAGCCTTTGCGGTATCGAGATTTGTAAACGAAAATTTACGCCCGATCATTCACTTTTTGGCGATTATCGTGTTTCAAATTCTCTTTTCGATTCTGGGAAGTATTGTGGTGGCGGCCTATTCCCGTTACCGTGAGTACCACGCAGACCGCGGAGGGGCGGATCTTGCCGGAAGAGACAAAATGGCTCACGCTCTTCGTTCACTGCAGAACTATGTAGACCGGGTGGATACGGAGCAGTCCTCCATGCAGACGCTTAAAATCAACAACAAGCCGTCAGCTGCTGCGATGCTGTTTTCATCGCACCCGCCGCTTGAAGACCGGATCCGCCGTTTAGAACAAAGCTGAATATAAGTATGTTTCCCGGATGCGCTTCCTGCATCCGGTTTTTTTATGCCCGGGGGATGCCAGCAGAAATGAATGATTGCCCGGGAAATATAAAATTGACACAAAAACGTAAATGATATCGTTCGAATTTGGCTTTATATCATGATATAAAGAGTAGAGTGATTTATTTATTGAAAGGAGAAGTCCTATGAAATATAAATTTTTTGGTCTTCTCGCGGTTTTATTTTTCATTACTTCACCTTACCAGGCGTTTGCAGCACCTGCGCTGGAATCCTCAAGTCCTGAAGATGGAGATTCTGTTTTAGAAGTGCCCGAACGCCTCGAGCTTACTTTCGATACAGAAATTGACCGTGTGGAAGACATGTACCTGCTTGTAGAAACCGGCGATGAGATTGAAATGTCAGAGCCCGAAATCAGTGAAGACGGCCGTACTGTAGTTTCCAGCATTGAAAGCGTACTGGAAAATGGAAACTACGTACTGAATTACAGTGTAACAGGCGAAGACGGGGAAACAGTGCAGGGGGGCACGAATTTCAGCCTGAGCAGCAATAAGCCCCTCGAGGAAAGGCAGCAGGAATTAGAAGCGCGGACGGGAGAAAGCTCTCTTTCTGAAGCCGAACAACAGGCTGCAGCAGAAGCAGAAGAAGCAGGGCCGAATATTCCTGGCATGGTGTTTATGGGAACGCTCGGAGTGGCTATTGTTTCCGCATTTACGATCATCCTATGGAGAAACAGAGAGCGTAAAAATAACAGCTGACAGCTTCGATACCCTCGAAGCTGTTTTTTTATGGACAGAAAAATTTCAACGGCTTCAGCCGTTCCTGTTTGCCAGAGAGGCACCGTTGTCCGCTATAATGGGTGAAGAGAGGATGGAGATGCAGATGAGAGAGCAGCAGACAGGCATTGCAGCAGGAGTGGCGGCTTACGTACTCTGGGGGTTTCTCCCGCTGTACTGGAAGCTTTTTAACAATGTTCCGGCGATTGATGTACTCGCCCACCGTATAATTTGGTCTTTTTTGTTTATGGCTGTACTTATCGTATTGATCGGGCGCGCTAAAGGGGTATGGAGAGAAATCAGCCACTCTTTTCATTCGGTGAAAACGACAGTGGCCATTACCGGAGCCGCTTTATTGATTACGATTAACTGGTTTACCTTTATCTTTGCGGTGAATGGAGATCATGTGATTCAGGCAAGCCTTGGCTATTATATTAATCCGCTTGTGAATGTGGCACTGGCCACGGTGTTTTTAAAAGAACGACTTGCCCGCATGGAAATAGCCGCTGTCGTGCTCGCATTTATTGGGGTGTTTGTACTCACTATTTCCTATGGCCAGTTTCCGTGGGCTTCAATTATTCTGGCGTTATCATTTGGTTGTTATGGTATTATAAAAAAAACTGTGGCGCTCGGGGCATGGGCAGGCCTAACCCTGGAATCGTTTCTGGCAGCACCATTTGCCCTGATTTTTTTAATGTTTTTTTCGGGCGAAACGGCTTCCACCTATGATTCAGGCACGTGGACGCTGCTCTTCGGGGCCGGTGCCGCCACAGCTGTTCCATTACTGCTGTTTGCCTCAGGAGCACGAAAGATCAGCTACTCCCTGCTTGGATTTCTGCAGTATATTGCGCCGACGATTATGCTGATACTAGGTGTTTTTTTATTTAGGGAGCCTTTTTCCTTCCAGCAGTTTACGGCCTTTTTAATCGTCTGGGCGGGACTTGCCCTGTTTACCTATTCCCGCACACGTATCCATATGCAGCGCAGAAAAACTGAAGCAGCTGTAAATAATTAAAGCAAAGGAGAAAAAGCATGGACGATCGATATTCAAGGCAGCAGCTGTTTTCACCGATCGGGGAAGCGGGCCAGAAAAAGTTAAATCAAAGCTCTGTAACGATTGTTGGTGCAGGGGCGCTCGGGGCTTCGGCAGCGGAGATGCTTGTACGCGCTGGTGTTGGTACGGTGACGATCGCAGACCGTGATTACGTAGAGTACAGCAATCTGCAGCGCCAGCAGCTGTATACGGAGAAGGATGCCGCAGAACAGATGCCTAAGGCTGCAGCGGCAGAAAAACGGCTGCGTGAGATTAACTCCGGGGTTCAAGTGCACGGGGAAGTAGTGGATGTGGATTTTACATGGATCGAAGCGAAGGCTGCAGAGACAGATCTTATCATTGACGGCACGGATAATTTTGATACCCGGCTGTTGATTAATGATGCAGCTAGAAAATACGATAAGCCCTGGATATACGGGGCATGCGTGGGAAGTATCGGTATGGTTCACCCGTTTCTGCCGGGCGAAAGGCCCTGCTTTCGCTGCGTATGGAGAAAGATTCCTTCACAGGGGCAGACGTGCGATACGGTTGGGGTGATCGCTCCGGCTGTGCAGTCAGTGGCGGCAAAGCAGACGGCCGCAGCCTTGAAAATACTGGTCGGTGACGGGGAAAGTCTCCCGGTGACCCTGGATTATTTTGATCTTTGGAACCAACAGCAGTTTTCCGTCGGTCTGCAGAGCAGTAAAGACCCGGAATGTCTGTCGTGCGGGGAAAAAGCGATATACCCGGCATTAACATATGAACATTCAAATAAAACGAGCGTGCTGTGCGGCAGGGATACGGTACAGATCCGGCCGGGGGAAAGCAGACAGCTGAACTTCGAGCGGCTGGAGCGCGATTGGGAAAGCCGGAACTGGAGGGTGCGCAAAAACCCTTATCTGTTGTCGGTACAGACCGAAACGCGGCGCATTGTTTTATTCCAGGACGGCCGGGCCCTCATTCACGGTACGAGCGACGTGCAGGAAGCCAAGCGGTGGTACGCCCAGCTGCTCGGGTAGCCTGAAACAATCCATCGACGGGAGGTGACGGACAATATGAACTGGAAACCCTTCGTGGCAGCAGGAGCGGGTATTTTTCTTCTGCAGGGCTGCAGCGGCGGCCCGCAGGCCGGGCAGCACGAAGAGCAGGCCGAGCTGACGGTTTCAGCAGCGGCCAGCCTTCAGGACGCCCTTGCAGAGGTGCAGAAAAGCTTCGCCAATGAGCATCCGGATATCTCACTGGCCTTTAACTACGGCGGCTCTGGAACACTAAAGCAGCAGATTGAGCGCGGCGGTCCGGCAGATGTTTTTTTGTCAGCCTCCGCTTCGCACTATAACGATCTTGAAGAGGAAAATAAAATGGTGGAGGCAGAAAATCCTGCCTTTGCGGAAAATACGCTGGTGGCAGTAGTGCCTGAAAACAGTGAGGCAAAAGATCTGCGGAGCGTGCTTGATGGGAGCGGCCGGATAGCATTGGCAACGCCCGAAGCGGCTCCCGCCGGAAAATACGCTCAGGAGGCACTCACTTCGATGGAGGAATGGGCGCATGTACAGGAGCGGATGGTTTTTGCCAAAGATGTGCGGCACACGTTAACACTTGTCGAAAGAAGCAATGCAGCGGTCGGCTTTGTGTACGCCTCGGATGCGCGTGGAGCCGACGTTCGGGTTCTTGAAGAAATTGATCCTTCCCTGTACTCGGCCATTCACTATTACGGCGGAGCTGTTGCAGGGAACGGAAACGAAAAAGAAAGCCGGGAGTTTATGACATATCTGCAAAGCAGCGAAGCCCAGGACATTTTGCGCTCGTACGGCTTTTCAGATCCGGAATAAAAGGAGCGTGCGTGCCTGATGTTTTGGTTTCCCATACAGCTGTCTCTGCTGACAGCAAGCATTGCAGCGGTCCTTGTTTTCATTGCCGGCGCGATGCTTGGAAGAGTTTTTGCCGTCAGAAATTTCCGGGGGAAGCTGGCCGCGGAAACGTGCCTGATGCTTCCGCTCGTGCTGCCGCCATCGGTGACCGGCTTTTTGCTTATTATTGTTTTTGGAACAAACAGCTGGATCGGCAGCGTATATGAGCAAGTGTTTCAAAATTCGATTATCTTCACGCCGGTTGCTGCCGTTGTAGCCGCGGCGGTCGTTGCGTTCCCTTTGATGTTTCAGTCGGCAAAAACTGGCTACGGTTCAATTGATTCCAATATTGAAGCCGCTGCAAGAGTGGACGGAGCGGGAGAGTGGCGCGTGTTTATCAACATTGCCATGCCTCTTGCCGGCCGTGCGCTCATGACAGGGTTTGTGCTCAGTTTTACGAGAGCTCTGGGGGAGTTCGGAGCTACGCTGATGTTTGCCGGGAATATTCCAGGCGTTACACAAACGATGCCGACGGCCATTTACGTGGCCATTGAGTCGAATCAAATGAACCTTGCGTATACGTACGTCGGCATCAGTATATTTATTTCCTTTCTGCTGCTCGGTTTAACCTACCTTTTAAACCGGGAACATTAAGTACTAATCACTCGTTTTCCGTTGAAAGTCACCGCTTTTGCCTCCGGTTTTTTCAAGCAGGTATGTCGGGCCGATGACCATCCCTTTATCGAGCGCTTTGCACATATCATACACGGTTAAAGCAGCGGCGGATGCTGCGGTTAATGCTTCCATTTCCACCCCTGTGCTTCCCTTCGTTTTAACAAAGGCTTCAATAAACAGTTCATAGGCTTCTTCTGTTTTCCAGTAAAAGCTGATGTCCACGTTACTTAAAGGGAGCGGGTGGCACATTGGTATGAGGGTGGATGTCTGTTTGGCACCGGTAATTCCTGCGATTTGGGCGACGGCGAGCACATCGCCTTTTTTAATATCTCCCTGCGTAACCGCCAGGTACACTTCTTCGGGCACACGGATGCTTGAACCGGCCAGAGCGCTTCTGCTCGTCACCGGCTTATCGGAAACGTCCACCATTCTGGCCCGGCCCTGTTCGTTAAAGTGCGTAAATTCTGACATGGTAAAAGTCCCTCCTGGATATAGTATTGACCGATTATAGCACGGATACATACATTCAAATATAACAAAGGAGCATCAATATGGTTGAAAAACGTACGCCTGTACCGGTAAAAGAAGCAATTGAGCGCGTAATGGAGAATGTCAAAGAAGGCGGCGTGGAAGAGGTTTCCATCCAGGAATCCTACGGCCGCCGGCTGGCCGAGACGATCACGGCCGCTCATCCGGTCCCGCCGTTTGACCGTTCCCCCTATGACGGGTTTGCGATTCGTTCGGCGGATTCCCGGGGAGCATCCCGGGAGCAGCCGGTGACCTTCCAGGTAGTCGAGGAGATCGGCGCCGGTTTTGTGTCAGAAAAAGAACTCGGGCCTTTTCAGGCAGTACGCATCATGACCGGGGCGAAAATTCCAGAGCAGTGTGATGCCGTTGTGATGCTTGAGCTTGCCCAGGAAGGGCATGACGGCACGTACCCGCTTATGACGATTAAGCGCGAGTTTGAAAAAGACCAAAACATCTCCTTTGAAGGAGAGGATACGGAGGCGGGCACCGAGCTCGTTCCGGCGGGCACATGGATTGATCCCGGCGTCACGGCCCTGCTTGCGACATTTGGCTACGCCACGGTGAAGGTGGCTAAAAAGCCGGTCGTCGGCGTGTTTGCGACAGGCACGGAGCTGCTTGACGTTTCCGATGAGCTCGAGCCGGGCAAAATACGAAACAGCAATGCCTACATGATGATTGCCCAGCTGCAGCGGGCCGGCGCGGAGCCTGTATACTACGGCAAGCTGAAGGACGAACTCGAACCGTGCTACAGGGCAGTGCGCCAGGCGGCGGAGGAAACGGATATGGTCATTACTACCGGCGGGGTGTCGGTCGGGGACTATGATCTGCTACCGGACGTTTATGAACGTCTCGGGGCGGACGTATTCTTTAATAAAGTAGCCATGCGCCCCGGCAGCGTAACGACCGTTGCCAGCTGGGAAGGTACGCTGCTGTTTGGTCTTTCAGGGAATCCTTCCGCCTGCTACATGGGCTTTGAGCTTTTCGTGCGGCCGGTGGTTCAGGCCGTGATGCATTCTTCGCATCCGCACCATACGATGGTAAAGGCGGAGCTCGCAGCGGATTTCTCCAAGCCGAACCCATTTACCCGTTTTGTCCGCGGCAGCTGGCGCGCAGAAGGCGATCGTTTATATGCAGAGCCGGGCGGGTTTAATAAATCGAGTGCAGTGACCTCCCTCGCCGGGGCCAATGCGTGTATCGTTCTCCCCGGGGGAAGCCGCGGGTATCAGCAGGGAGACGTGGTCGACGTGATGCTGCTTGAAGATAACGAGGGCCAGAAGGAGCCGCTCGCATGACCATTCCGGTACTGCAGGTAACGGGATTCAAAGAAAGTGGAAAAACGACCCTGCTTAAACGCTGGACGGCGCTTGGTAAAGCAAACGGCTGGAGGGTGGGTGTATTAAAGCATCACGGCCACCAGAGCGTGCCGCTTCAGCCGGAGGGAGTCGACAGCCTGGAGCTGAAGAAGGCTGGAGCCGTAGTTTCCGGTGTGGAAGGCGCCGGGGTCTTTCAGTTCCTCGCAGATATGGAAGCACCGGATCTTTCTACGCTGCTGAATATTTATCAACAGCTGCCGCTTGATGTTATTCTTATAGAAGGATACAAAAAAGCACCGCACCCAAAAGTGCTTTTGCTTCGAAGCACAGATGATAAAGTATCCCTTGAGGATCTTGATAACATTCAAACAGCATTTGGCCCTGGAGAAAAAGTGAATCATTTTCAGGACACTGACAAAGCAGATGCATGGTTTGAACAATATATGAGGAGTATACTATGAAGAAACGATTTTTCGTGACATCAGAACCGCTGTCTGTGAAAGAGCTTGCTGCTGAGGTGACTCGCCCGGAAGCAGGCGCCGTGGTGCAGTTTATCGGTACGGTCCGGGAGTTTACCAAAGGCCGGCGGACGGTCTATCTGGAATACGAGGCGTACCATTCGATGGCGGAAAAGCAGCTCGAGGCGATCGGCCGGGAAGTGAAGGAACGCTGGCCGGATGCTGAATCAGCTGTGGGTCACCGCACCGGTGAACTGCAGATTTCCGATGCGGCAGTCGTCATCGCTGTTTCGACGCCCCACCGTAAGGACGCCTATGAAGCGAATGAATATATTATTGAGCGCATCAAACAGATTGTGCCAATCTGGAAAAAGGAACACTGGGAAGACGGCGAGCAGTGGGTGGGAGATCAGCTTGAACAAACGCGGTACCCGGACGGATCCCCAGGAGGTGGAAACAAATGATTAATGTGTTATGCTTTGCCCACATGAAAGATATTTTTGGCGGCGAAAGGCTTACCATTAACAGTGGCGATATAGCTACTGTGAAGGATGTACTTGAGCATCTGAAATCCACGTATGATGCTGATATAAGTGACGTTATGACCGCCGTTAATGAAGAGTTTGCTGAAGAAAGCACGCCGGTCAGCCAGGGAGACACCGTAGCCCTGATTCCACCGGTCAGCGGGGGATAACACCGTGGCAGATGGAATCATTCTTACCGGAGGCATGTCGGAGAGGTTTGGTTCTCCGAAGGCCTTTGCTGTCTGGAAAGAAAGCTATTTTTATGAACGGGCCATACAGGCTCTTCAGAGTGAAGTGAAAACCATCTGGCTGATTTCTCATCCGTCGTTTGCCGGGAGAATTAAAGCCGGGGAGCAGGTGAAGATCAAGGAAGACCTTCCGCCTCATAAAGAAAAGGGACCGCTGGCCGGCCTTTTCACCGGCCTTTCTTACACGAAGGAAGAGTGGGTGTTTATGCTTCCGGTGGATATGCCGCTTATCACTGCGGAAGAGGTACGCTTTCTGGCTTCTTATATTACGCCGGAAACAGATGCGGTCATCCCGGAAATCGGGGGGAGACTGGCACCTGCGTGTGGATGGTTCCGCGCTGATCTGCTTTCAAGGGCAGAAGCCCAGCTTGAAGCCGGAGATTATCGCATGAAAAACGTATTCAGCGGCAATGAAAGAGTTGTGGATGTCAATCAGGCGTACTGGCGTCCCGAAGCATTTGAAAATATTAATACGGCCCAGCAGCTTGAAGAGTTAAACAGAAAGGTAAAATAGAGAGAGGGGGAATACGATGACCAATGTAACTGACCAGTTAAACCGTCCCCTTCGTGACCTGCGTATTTCCGTGATAGATCAATGCAACTTCCGGTGTACCTACTGCATGCCGGCAGAAATTTTCGGCCCGGATTTTGAATTTATGGGCCAGGACGAGCGGCTCTCCTTTGATGAAATCGTCCGGGTGTCGAGCCTGTTTGCCGGTCTTGGTGTGGAAAAGCTCCGTTTGACCGGAGGGGAACCACTGCTTCGTAAAAATATGCCGGAGCTGATCCGCCGTCTGACGGAAATCGAAGGCATTAAGGATATCGCTCTGACAACAAATGGCGTAATGCTGCCCGCCCAGGCTGAAAAATTAAAGGCTGCCGGGCTGCAGCGGGTGAACATCAGCCTCGATGCGCTCGATGATGAAGTGTTCGCAAGCATTAACGGCAGAAAAACCGGCTCGAAGCCTGTACTAAAAGGCATCGAAGCGGCAAAAAAAGCAGGCCTTACCGTAAAGGTGAATACCGTAGTCAAAAAAGGAATGAATGAGGAACAGATTCTTCCAATGGCTATGTATTTTAAACAGCGCGGCGTCAACCTGCGCTTTATCGAGTTTATGGACGTGGGAAGCACCAACGGGTGGAACTTTGGGTCGGTAGTGACGAAAAAGGATATTATCGACACGATTCACCAGACGTTTCCGATTGAGCCCGTGGATCCGGGCTATTACGGTGAAGTGGCTGACCGCTACCGTTATAAGGACGGAAGCGGCGAAGTCGGCGTCATTTCGTCTGTCACGGAGTCGTTCTGCTCTACATGCACACGGGCCAGGATCTCTGCGGACGGCAAGCTGTTTACGTGCCTGTTTGCCACCGAAGGGTATGATTTACGAAACCAGCTCCGTTCCGGGGACTCAGATGAAACGATATTTAATAGCATTGCCGGCATATGGGGCAGACGGACCGACCGTTACTCGGAAGAGCGGACCGAAGAAACGGCGCGCAACCGTAAGCGGATTGAAATGTCCTATATTGGGGGATAATAGAAACCAAAGAGGAAGCCTGAAAAAGGCTTCTTTTTTTAAAGAGAAAAACAAAGGAGGGGACTTTGATGGCGACAGAAGAACATAAGGAGCAGGCGGAGAAAAAGATTCAATGCGCTGTTATTACTGTGAGCGATACAAGAACGGAAGAAACGGATAAAAGCGGCCGCCGCATTCATGAGCTGCTCGAATCCCACGGCCACGAGGTTTGTTTTTATTCGATAGTTACAGATGAACAGGCATCGATCACCAATTGTTTGAATGAAGCGCTCATTCATCCGGAGGCGGAAGCGGTGCTGATCAACGGCGGGACGGGAATCGCCGACCGGGACATTACCATCGAAACCGTAGAGCCCAGGTTTGATAAAGCAATTGTTGGGTTTGGCGAGCTGTTCCGCTACCTGAGCTATGTGGAAGATATCGGTTCTTCGGCGATTTTATCAAGAGCTGCGGCCGGCATTATCGATCACAAGCCGGTGTTTACGATGCCGGGGTCCTCGGGCGCTGTAAAGCTTGCGATGGAAAAGCTGATTATCCCTGAGCTTCCTCACGTAGTGTGGGAGGCTACAAAGCAGCGGGATTTGTAAGGGAAATGAAAAATAAAAGGGGTGCTTGTGTATGAAAGAGCCAAGTTTAGAGGAAATCCGGGCTTCGGAAAAGGAATATCACCGCCAGTACTATAAGCAGCACGACTTATTTGAAAAAGGCACCTGGATGAAAAAGCCAGCCTCCCGTATTATCAGTGCCCTCGACCGAATTCGCAAAGGGGGAGACGTCCGACTGCTTGACCTTGGCTGCGGCATCGGCCGTAACAGCATACCGGCCGCCAGGCAGTTTCAGGAGGAAGGCTGTGAAGTTACGTGCGTGGATTTTTTAGATGAAGCCATCAGCCAGTTAAAGGATTACGCCAGGGAATACGGCGTGGATCAGGAAATTAAACCGGTAAAAAAAGCAATAGAAGACTACACACCGGAAGAAGCGTATTTTGATGGCATTATCGCAGTATCAAGCATTGAACACGTGCCTGATGAAAAAACCTTTTGGAGGCTGATTGATAAACTTCAGAAAGGCACAGCTGAGGGCGGTGTGCATGCGTTCTTAATAAACACTGGTATCCATGAAACAGATACTGAAACGAAGGAAGAACTTCCGGCAAAAATGGAAGTGAATTTTGATACAGGCGATATTATTCAACAGCTTTCCCGGCAGTACGCAGACTGGACGGTTCATAAACTTGAGAGCGAAGCGCAGTCGTTTACGACCTACCGGGAGGAACGAAAGGTGCTTATTAATTCAAACATGCTGCTGCTTGAAGCAGTAAAAGAACGGGTCTGACGGTTCGTTCTTTTTATGTCTGCTGCATCGCAGGCTTAACGAATGAAAGCGGCTGGAACGAAAAGTATATGGAGTACCTGTTTCAGTATAGAGCCGGAAAAGAATTCCCGGGTTCATATGGAACCGAAGAATAAGATGTGAAATCGCTTCGGGACTTGAGTGAAATCGTCCCAAAACCGTCTTTCGCAGGTTGAAAATTGGCAGGCGTTAGGATACGATGATAAAGGTTCTAAGCAACAGGCGCATAGAAGTGAACGTTTTATGACATATTTGTGTTTAAAAATCGTCAATTTTGAAATTTTGCCGGAGAAAAAATGACGAGAGGCATAAAAATTTGCTACGATAATGGTGCGCTCTGCATATGAACGGGATGAACCGTGGCTGATGGAGAGAGGGGTTATTCATCACAGAAGTCGGTAATAAAAAGGAAGGAGCGTGAAGCGCTTGAAAAACTTAGTTTCCTGGTTCAAACGACTGTTTATGGTACCAGGGTTGTTTGCTTTGCTGCTCGTCGCCAGCGGCTGCAGCGGTATTACAGTTTTGGATCCTAAAGGGCCGGTGGCCAGAACCCAGCAGGAACTCATTATTTTTTCTATTACACTGATGTCCGTCATTGTCATTGTTGTTTTTGTGCTATTTTTCTACATGATTATCCGGTTTAGGGAACGCCCGAACTGGACAGACAAGGACTATGACCCTCACCAGCACGGAAACACCACGCTCGAGATAATTTGGACGGTTATTCCGTTTATTATTGTAACAGCTCTTTCAGTACCTACAGTGACCTCCATATATGCGTTGGAGGAAGCGCCCGAAGGGACAGAAAATCAAGAGCCGTTAGTAATATATGCCGATACATCCAACTGGAAATGGTATTTCAGTTATCCGGAGCAGAACATTGAAACGGTTAACTACTTACACATACCAGAGAACCGCCCGATCGAATTTAAACTGGCATCTGCGGATTCGATGACAGCGCTTTGGATACCAGCGCTTGGCGGGCAGAAATATAACATGGCCGGCATGCAGAATACGCTGTACCTGCAGGCAGATGAAGAAGGGGAATTTGCAGGCCGTAACGCGAACTATAACGGTTCCGGGTTTGCAGAGCACACGTTCACCGTAACTTCTGAAAGCGAAGAAGAGTTCAATCAGTGGGTGAGCGGTGTTCAAAACAACGCCCCTGAACTGACGGAAGAACGATTTAATAAATATCTTGAGCCCGGGCTTGCACAGGAAGCGGAATACTCGAGCACGCATTTGGAGTACGTAAACTTTGGTGTGAATTCAGGCCAAAGCTATATTACTGATCTCTACAGCGGCGAGCTTGGAGAACAGCTTCACCTTGAAGGCGGCGAAGGCGGTCCCTGGGAGCAGGAGTGACTGACGATATTTACAAAAACAGAAAGCGGGTGACATCCTTTGTGGGATTTTATATGGAATGACTTTCTTGTCACCGGAGAACCTATTATTTACGGAGCGATGGCCTCCATCGTTCTCGCTACAGTAGGAATTGTGTTTATCCTGACATATTTCAAATTATGGAAATGGCTGTGGGATGAATATCTGACAACGGTGGACCACAAGAAAATTGGTATTATGTATATTGTAGCAGCGCTTGCTATGCTGTTCCGCGGTGGCGTGGACGCCCTAATGATGAGAACGCAGCTTGCGCTTCCCAATATGAACTTCCTGAATTCCGTGCACTATAATGAAATTTTCACGACGCACGGAACAGTCATGATTCTTTTCATGGCGATGCCGTTTATTATCGGCTTGATAAATGTGGCAGTCCCGCTTCAAATAGGCGCCCGGGACGTAGCTTTTCCATTTCTAAATGCATTCAGCTTCTGGACATTTTTCTTCGGCGCGATGCTGTTTAACATATCCTTCGTAATTGGCGGCTCTCCAAGCGCCGGGTGGACCAGCTATGTTCCGATGGCTGGGCCGGAGCTTAGTCCGGAGATAAATCAGAACTACTATTTATTAGCACTGCAGCTGTCTGGTATCGGTACGCTTGCCACAGGAATTAACTTCCTGGTGACCATCCTTCGTATGCGTGCTCCGGGCATGACTCTGATGAAGATGCCTATCTTTACATGGTCAGCATTGGTTACATCCATTATTATTGTCTTTGCCTTTCCAATTTTGACAGTCGCTTTGGCATTAATGACATTGGATCGTATTTTTGGCACTCACTTCTTTACTCTTGCTGGTGAAGGCATGCCGATGATGTGGGCCAATTTATTCTGGATGTGGGGCCATCCGGAAGTGTATATCGTTATTTTGCCTGCGTTCGGGATCTTCTCCGAAGTTATCTCAACGTTTGCCAGGAAACAATTGTTTGGCTATAAAGCAATGGTTTATGCCATGTGCATTATCGCGGGACTGAGCTTTATCGTCTGGGTGCACCACTTCTTTACGATGGGGGCCGGAGCATTTGTGAACTCGCTCTTCTCGATTACGACGATGCTGATTGCTGTTCCGACCGGGATTAAGATATTCAACTGGCTTGGAACGTTGTATAAAGGCAGGATTAGATTTAATGTGCCGATGCTGTGGGCGCTTGCCTTTATACCAAACTTTACTATTGGCGGTGTTACTGGGGTAATGCTCGGTATGGCTTCTGCGGACTACCAGTATCACAACACGTACTTCCTGGTTGCCCACTTCCACTATGTGCTGATTGCCGGGACATTGT
Source organism: Marinococcus tarijensis (assembly GCF_054971385.1). NCBI lineage: Bacteria > Bacillati > Bacillota > Bacilli > Caryophanales > Bacillaceae > Marinococcus > Marinococcus tarijensis. Next base: position 148,765 of record NZ_JBQOJA010000005.1, read on the forward strand.
TTGGAATGTTTGCAGGGTTTACGTACTGGTACCCAAAAATGTTCGGCCACAAAATGAATGAAAAAATAGGGAAAATCAGCTTTTGGTTTACAGTAATTGGTTTTAACGTTACATTCTTTCCTCAGTTTTTCCTCGGGCTTATGGGAATGCCGCGCCGGACGTACACAATTGAACCGGAATGGATGCCGCTTAACCTGCTGTCTACTACCGGCGCTTTCATTTTCGCCATAGGGTTTGTAATATTTACGTTTAATATTTATTATAGTGCCCGCTACGAGCCGCGGGAAAAAACAGGGGACGCCTGGGACGGCCGCTCACTCGAGTGGGCAACCACAACGCCTGTACCGCACTACAACTTCGCGACCGTGCCTTATGTGAACAGTCAAGAAGCGTACTGGGACATGAAGGAAACAGGTGCTACAACGTACGATGAATCCAAGCTCGAGCCGATTCACATGCCGAGCTATAAAGGGCTGCCGATCATTATGTCTGCGATTATGTTCATCGCAAGCTTTGGTCTTGTATGGCACTGGTTCTGGCTTGCGATCCCTGCACTGGTTGGAGTTATTATATGTATGGTTATCCGCTCTTTCGACTATGATGAAGGGTATCACGTCCCTATTGAGGAAATTAAACGTACTGAGGAGCAGGCAAGGGGGCGTAAAGAATGAGTGAACACGCAGAATTAAAAACGGGGCCGCTCGAGTATCGTAAAGAAGAAGACACGCTTACCATTCTTGGCTTCTGGATCTTTCTCGCAGCCGAGGTGGTGCTCTTCTCCACACTTTTCGCTACGTATGCTGTGCTTTTCGGCCGCTACGGCGAAGCTACTCCGGCGCACGAGCTGTTCGAAATGCCGATGGCGCTTACGATGACGTTTCTTCTTTTAACAAGTAGTTTCACGTGTGGGATAGCCATTCACATGATGAGAAAAGAGTCATTGAAAGGTCTGCTTATCTGGCTTTGTATTACATTGGCTTTAGGTCTTGGATTTCTTGGTTTTGAAATTTATGAGTTTGTACATTATGTGCATGAAGGCGCCACAATCCAATCGAGTGCCTTCTGGTCGGCATTCTTTACCTTAACTGGTACACACGGACTCCACGTAACGCTCGGTGTCTTCTGGTGTACGGCGATTATTATTCAATTAATACGCTTCGGTTTAACACCGACAACAGCCAGAAAAACGTTTGTACTTGGCTTGTACTGGCACTTTTTGGACGTTGTATGGATTTTCATCTTTACAGCTGTCTATCTGATAGGGATGGTGGTTTAAATGAGTGAACACACAGAACACAGTGAGTCAGGCATCCCCGTCAAACACGTAATTGGCTTTATTGCTTCAATTGTTTTGACATTGGTTGCTGCTTATACAACTGTCATGTCCGGACTTCCAGTGCCATGGATTATTGCCATCATTATGATACTCGCAGTAATCCAGGCGGTGCTTCAGCTCGTCATGTTCATGCACATTGCCGAGAAAAACCCTATACCGCAGTACGGAAATATCCTGTTTGGATTTTTCATCGCAGCGGTAGTCATCGCAGGTTCCATCTGGGTAATGTCTTTTGGTATGAGCGACATGGATATGGACAGCGGCGGCGGATCCGGCGGCGGTTCAGAAGAGATGGATCATTCAGAGGATTAAATAATAAACGCCTGCCCCAAGCTCAGGGGGCAGGCGTTTTTCGTTTATAAACAGGGCCTGTGGCATAGAAAACCACAAACGTTTAGTGTACAACGCTCCCGCCGGAGATTTTTACGGCTTCTCCAACGATGTTGGAGGCAGCGTCTGTTAACAGGTAGGCGATGGTGTTGGCTACTTCCTCCGGCTGGGTCATCCGCCGGGACGGAAGGCCATCGGAGGATACCTGCATTTGTTCCTCGAGGCTTTGGCCGGTTTCATCAGCCTTTGTCTGCATGAGCTGCTCCGCCATTTCCGTCTGCACATAGCCGGGACAGACGACATTCACCCGGATGCCGTATTCAATGGCTTCAAGCGCAAGAGACTGGGTGAAGCCGGTGATTGCAAACTTGGAAGCGGAATAAGCGCTGTTTCCCGGGGTGCCGCGCAGGCCCGAAAGGGAAGAAACGTTCACGATCGCTCCCTTCTTCTGCTCCCGCATACGCTTATACACAAGCTGTGTTAACAGCACGGTAGACGTATAGTTTACCTCCATCATTTCCTCAAGATCCGATTCTTCAAGCTCTTCCACAAATTTTCGTTTCAGCACGCCTGCTGAATTCACGAGAAGAGTCAACGGTCCATTCGCTCCTTCAGCTGCTTTTACAAGCTCACTGCGCGCCGGTGCATCCGTAATGTCTGCCGGGCATACAGACACGCGGGCCTGTGGCCGGGCATCGAGTATGAACTGTTTGGTTTCTTCGAGTTTGTCTTTGTTCCGGCCGGTAACTGTCACATCCGCGCCCATACAGGCAAGCGTGACAGCCGTTTCTCTTCCGATGCCTCGGGTGCTTCCTGTGACAAGGGCATGTTCATTTTTCAATGCGTTCTCAGCGAAAGGCATCATTATGTATTCCCCCATATTAAAATAGTCTGTTTTTATTTACCCGGAGGGGGGAGGTGGCAAACGGTGTATAGTATGTATGAAGGAAGATTATATCGGAAAAATACAGGGTACATAGAGAAGCAGTTACTATTAAAAGAGGTGAAAATATGAAAGCAGTATTTTTAAACGGATCGTTAAAAGATTCTTCTCATACGTCGAATACAGATGCGTTAGCGGATGAAGTCATGCAGATTTGGGAAGAGGAAGGAGTGCAGGTGGAGAAAATCCGTTTGGCAGATTACAATATCCCGTACGGAGTCGCAGATGATCTTGGAGAAGGGGATGACTGGCCGGCTATCCAGGCAAAAATTGAAGAAGCAGAAATGGTGTTGCTCGGCACGCCAGTATGGCTTGGAGAAAAAAGCAGCATGATTACTAAAGCAATAGAACGGCTGAACGGCTCAGCCAGCCATACAAATGAAAAAGGACAGGGCATTTATTATGACAAAGTAGCCGGAGTAGTAGCCACAGGCAACGAGGACGGAGCGAAACACGCCATTCAGTCGATTGTATTTGGTCTCTCTCATTTAGGCTTTACGCTGCCGCCGCGCCCCAACTGCTACTGGGTCGGTGAAGCCGGACCGGGGCCTTCGTTTATTGAAGCAGAAGGCATTAAAAGCGAATTTGTCCAAAAGCATATTCCTAAACTGGCGTACAACATGCTTCATGTAGGCACCATTTTAAAAGAAAATCCGATTCCGACTAAAGGCAATACGTAATGGATAAAAGCATACAAAAAAAGCAGCCGGTTGGCTGCTTTTTTTAGTAAGAACGGCTTACCAGCTTGCTTTTTTCACGCCTGGTACCTGACCTTTGTGGGCCAGATCGCGGAACGCGATACGGGACATGCCGAATTTACGCATATAGCCGTGTGGACGACCGGAAATCGAACATCTATTGTGAAGGCGTGTTGGAGAAGCGTCACGAGGAAGCTTCTGCAGTGCCTCATAATCGCCTTTTTCTTTTAACTCACGGCGGAGTTCAGCGTATTTCGCTACCGTTTCTTCGCGCTTACGCTCTTTTGCGAGTTTAGATTGCTTAGCCAAAGTTCTCACTCCTTTTCATAATATTCGTGGCATTCATATTTTTAAGCACATACTTCATCATAACAGGTGCCTCGGTATGTGTAAAGGCTTCTTCTTATTGTTTCCGATGTTTATGATCCGCCGGAAACGGTAATGAACTATTTAGTAACAACGTTTAAAAGAAGGGAGTTTCTTTCATGGAAATAAAACATTATGATAACAGATTTACCGCTGAACAGGATGGCAAGGTTATTGGTGACATTTCATTTTTTGAAGAGGGCGAACAAAGCATTGTTATCGATAGTACCAAAGTAATCGATGAAGAGCAAGGAAAAGGCGTAGGTAAAGAATTGGTCCGCAATGTGGTGGAAAAAGCAAAAGCGGAAAACAAAACGATCGTTCCCCGCTGCCCTTATGCGGAAGAGAAAATCAAAGAGAATGACGATTTCAAGCAGGTGCTTGAAACGCAGTAACAGCAGCACTGCCTCCCGTTCGGGGGGCATTTTTTTTATTTTTTGGCTTATCCCTGTATGACGCGTTGATACCAGACGGCTCCAGCCTCTAATTCCTCTTGAGTGATCTGGTGGCCTTCATGCCCCCAGTACAATTCTACGGAAGCTCCTGCTTCTTCAAAAAGATGGTAAAGGGCTTCTGCCTCCTCCGGGAGACAGATGGGATCGTTTGTACCGGCGCCGATAAAAATGCTGCTGCCGGAGAGGGACGGAAGAGGCACGTCCCGTCTTGGCACCATCGGATGGTGGAGAAAAGCCCGGGTGACTGATCGTGCATAATGAAAAAGCAGGCTCGCTCCCATGATGGCTCCGTTGGAGTAGCCGAACACGATGATTTTATGAAGGCTAAAATTGTAGCGGCCTGCGCTTTCCTCGAGAAATTGATGAAGCTGCTGGGTCCGGAAAATCAAGTCCTTTTCGTCAATTGATCCGTCGGAGAGCCTGGCGAAATAACGGTGCATCCCGTCTTCGACAACGTTGCCGCGGACACTTAAAATATTTGCCCCCGGGTCGACCAGCTGCCCTGCTTCGAGGAAATCCTTTTCGGTGCCCCCGGTGCCGTGCAGGATTAAAATCGTTGGAGCGCTGCTGATGCCTGGTTGAAATATATGCTTCATCAAACCTCTCCTCCGTCCCGTAGTTACTTAATCAAGCGGCTTTAAACGTGCTTCGATTTCTGATCGCTGAGGTTCGAGAAAAGGCGGGAGGGCAAGGCTCTCTCCCAAATGTTCAAACGGTTCATCCCCTTCAAATCCCGGGCCGTCAGTGGCCAGTTCGAAAAGAATGCCGTTTGGCTCGCGAAAGTACAGCGATTGAAAATAATAGCGTTCCACGAATCCGGAGTTCGGAAGCCGGGCGTTTTTAATGCGTTCAATCCATTGCTGCAGTTCGTCTGCGTCCTCCACCCGGAAGGCTACATGGTGTACAGCACCCCGGCCCTGACGCTCAGCCGGGAGGTCATTGCGGGTTTCTATATGAATTTCGGCACCGGACCCGCCTTTTCCTGTTTCAAATACACGAATATCCGGCAGATCAGCATCGTCGGGATGAGGATAGGAATGAATTTCGGAAAAACCCATTATATCCTTCAGTACGGCGGCCGTAGGCTCCGCCGTTTTAACGGTTAGGCGTACAGGGCCGAGACCAGTGGCCCCGTCTGCCGGAGAAGCGTTTGAAAGTTCCCACGGGACGCCGGGTTCCACGCCCTGGTCGTATTCATCAGACACAAACTGCATCCGGTGGCCCTCCGGGTCTTCAAACGGCAGCACGAGCCGTCCAGCCTGTTTCTGAATACCACCGTGCTGTACAGCATGCTCTTCAAATCGTTGTTTCCAGTATTCGAGGGCGTCGTCTCCAGGCACGCGGAGAGAAACATTTGTAATGCTGTTGGTGCCGCGTTTGTTGGAGGCGGCCATTGGGATTTCAAAAAACGTAACTTCGGTGCCGGGGTTGCCCCGTTCGTCACCGTAAAATAAATGATACACAGAGGTGTCGTCCTGGTTGACTGTTTTTTTGACGAGCCGCATGCCGAGAACATTCGTATAGAAATCGACATTTCGGCGGGCGTTTGCTGTTAATGAAGATACGTGGTGAATACCTTTCAGCTGCATGATGATTCCTCCTGTTCTGTTGTTTTTTGCAGTTTGCGGAGCAGCCGGAGCAGCTCCCGTTTTTCTGCCTCTGTCAGCCCGTCAAACTGCGCGGCCTGAAAGTTTTCCTGCCCGGGAGCGACTGCTTCCAGGATGTCCCGTCCTTTCGGGGTAAGGGATATATGCTTTTCCTTCCATGTCTGTCTGCGCGCGACAAGTCCTTCTTCTTCAAGCTTTTTCAAAACATAAGAGACGCTTCCCTTGGTGACAAACAGCTTGCCGGCAAGCTGTTTTTGGGTAATTGGCTGGTGAGCATGCACCTGGGCAAGAACGTCAAACTGCGGTGGGCTGAGTCCCGTCTGCTTTAAATGAGCGGCTGAACGGCTGAGGTTCTGTTCATATACACGCGAAAGCCGGAACCACAGCAGCAGGCCTAATCTGATTTTATTCATACGCATTGGCTCCTTTATGACTGCTATCAGTTTAACTTTAAACTGATGACAAGTAAAGAAAATTGCTTTTCCCGGCATTAAACATGGACAGGATAGGGAAGAAGAACATTAGAATAACGAAGAGGAGGAAAAAGGATGAGAGAGGCAGCACTTGTGGTAGATCAGAAAGCAGAGCTTGGGGAAGGTCCAAGCTGGGACGCCGAGCGCGGTGTTTTATACTGGGTGGACATTGATGGATTTAAATTAATGGAATATCATCCTTCTTCAGGCCGGCACTATGAACGTAAGCTCGATCAGCATGTATGTGCTGCGGTACCGAGGGAAAAGGGAGGAATGATGCTTGCACTGAGAGATGGCTTCTATTCCTACGATCTCGTGTCCGGGGAAAAGGAAGCCATTATAGACCCGGAAGCAGACAAGCCGGGAAATCGGTTTAATGACGGTAAATGTGATCCGTCCGGGCGCTTTTGGGCTGGGACGATGGCTGTCGAGCGCGGCACAGGGGAGGCGGCTTTATACCGCCTGAATAAGGATATGAGTCTGGATACGGTTTTTGACAGTGTCACCATTTCAAATGGTCTGGCATGGACCGAAGATGGAAGTATGATGTATTACATCGACACCCCGACTAAAAAAGTCATGGCGTACGACTTGAATGCTGATACTGGGGAAATTACTGGCAAACGAACAGCGATTACCTTTCAGGAAGGCTCCCCGGACGGAATGTGCATGGACCAGGAAGGCATGCTTTGGATCGCTTTGCACCGACTCGGAAAAGTAGAGCGCTGGAATCCGGAGACGAGCGAACGCCTGGAAACAGTGAGCGTTCCGGCGCAGAGAACGACCTCCTGTGTGTTTGGCGGGGAGGATTTGAAGGACCTGTACATTACGACAGCAAGGGGAGAACTGTCCGAGGAGGATCTTCGCAAGGAACCGCATGCGGGCGGACTGTTTCATATCCGTACCGACGTGCCGGGCATGCCAACCTACTTGTTTGGCGGCTGAAAAAGAAGGGAGAGAATATGCGTTCAAACAAAGCTCCGGAAGAATTGTATCTAAAAACGTTAAGCCTGGAGCCGGAAAACCAGGAGACAGCCATTCCATTTATCGGAAACGAACACGTGCATTCTTCGATGTTTTACCGGCGCAATCACTTTCCCTACCCGGAGGAGCCGGCGGCAGGGTTAACGATTGACGGTCTCGTTGACAGCCCCGGGTTTATTTCGCTCGAGGATATTCAGGCACTGCCCGCGCGCACAGTAGAGACAGTGCTTGAGTGTGCAGGTAATAAAAGAAGCTTATTTGAGCCCAAAGCCTTTGGTGAGCCATGGGGAAAAGGAGCCATCAGCCAGGGGAAATGGAAGGGCGTTCCGCTGAAAACCCTGCTCGGTAGAGCCGGATGGGATAAGGAAACAGCCGTGGAAGTTATCACTGCCGCAGGAGACGCGGGAGAGCGTCCCGATAAAAAGGACGTCTATGCCTACGTCCGGAGCCTGCCGATAGAAAAAGCGATGGACCCGGATACCATCATCGCCTACGAATATAATGGCGGGCCTCTCTCTTTTAAACACGGAGCGCCGCTTCGGTTAATCGTACCAGGGTGGTATGCAATGGCTTCCATGAAATGGATTGAGCGGCTCACGGTAAGTAAAGAAATGTTTGAAGGTCCCTTTCAGGCGATTGACTATGTTTATTATCCGCATAAAAACAGCCGGAAGGAAGCCTTTCCAGTGACGACCATGAATGTGAACAGTATTATCCAGTCCCCTGCCGACATGGAGATTAAAAAAGAAGGAACGCAGATAATAGAGGGCATCGCGTGGTCGGGCGAGGGTGTCACCGAGCTGGTCGAAGTAAGCACAGATGGCGGACAGACATGGGAGGAAACGCAGCTTGAACCTCATAGCGACACGACGTACACATGGACAAAATGGTTCTATGAATGGAAGGAGGCTGAGGCCGGGGAATACACAATTATGGCCAGAGCCTGTGATGCTGGCGGCCGCCAGCAGCCGATGCAGGCTTTTTGGAACCAAAAGGGGTATGGCTATAATGCGGTTGAAACGATTCAGGTTAAGCTAAAGTAAAAAGAAGGCTTCGAATCCAAAACGGGATTCGAAGCCTTTTTAAACGTTAGGAAGACGTGTAGGCGCCTCCGTTGATATGAATCGTTTGTCCGGTCATGTAGGAGGCTTCATCAGAAGCGAGCATCACGTATGGCCATGCGTGCTCTGATGGCTGACCGGGACGGTTCATCAGCGTATCCTGACCGAAATCCTCCACGCCGTCTTCATTAAATGAAGAAGGAATCAGCGGCGTCCATACAGGTCCCGGCGCGACGCTGTTTACCCGGATGCCCTTTGAAGCGAGACTCTGGGCAATGCTTCGCATAAAGGCGGTGATCGCACCTTTTGTAGCGGAGTAATCCATCAGAATCGGGTTGCCGCGGAAGGCGTTGATCGATGAGGTGGAAATGATTGAGTCACCTTCGGATAAATAGCCCATTGCTGCTTTTGTTAAATAAAACTGCGAGAAAAAGTTCGTGCGGAACACGTCCTCAAATTCGTCGGACGGAATATCCTCAACATTTTCATGGATATGCTGGATGGCTGCGTTGTTAACGAGAATGTTTAATCCGCCAAACTCCTCTGCCGTCTGCTTCACGAGGTCGATACAGTGGGCTTCCTCTTTAATATCTCCCGGCAGCAGAAGACATCTGCCTCCCTCTGCTTCCACCATGCGCTTCGTTTCTTCAGCATCGTCATGCTCGTCAAGGTAGGACAGGGCGACATTGGCCCCCTCTTTGGCATAAAGAAGAGCGACAGAGCGTCCGATACCGCTGTCGCCGCCGGTAATAAGCGCGGCTTTTCCCTTGAGCTTCCCGGTGCCCTGATAATCGGTAGGGTGAGCCGGAAGCGGCTCCATCTTCGATTCAATGCCCGGCTGCTTGTCCTGGCGCTGTCTTGGCGTACTTCCGTTCTGCATATCTCTAGGATCCATGTGTAACATCCTTTCTCATTTTGAAATCATGCGTACATTGTTATTTATACCATCAGGATGCATATTACAAACGTACAATAGGAGAAGCAGCAATAGAAAACGGGATAAAAAAAGGTTCTATGTCTAATGTTGGGGTGACCCCCTCCATTATCCGGCGAGCGACCATTTATATTGATGATGCAATAACACTTTGGCCCGCAGGCGATCATATCGTTGGAACCCGAAGGCGTTCCGTTTGATCACCTTGGTCTGATTGTTCAGTCCTTCCACGGTGCCATTATGGTAATCGAACGTAAAACTGTTCAGGATTTCGGTCTGCCATCGCCGAACGGTGGCGGCAGCCTGGGCCATGTCCGGGCATCCGCTCGCTTCCACCTGCCGGTAGAAGGCGTACAGATC